>DASSNA010000021.1:0-3819 GCA_035688445.1 Solirubrobacterales bacterium
AGAGCCGCGGCCGAAGCCGGTACCGCTGTCGCGGATGTGGATCTCGAGCCACGGCTTGCGCACCGAAGCGGTCAGCTCCACCGTTCCCTCTTTCCCGGACTCATAGGCGTACTTGACCGCATTGGTGACCGCCTCGGAGACCGCGAGGGCAACGTCAGCAACCACGTCTGGGTCGGCTCCGCTCTTGGAGGCAAAAGCGGCAGCGCGATGGCGCAGCGTCGTCACCGACGCTGGCTCTGCCGGGAGGGTCTCTTGCTCGCGACTCAGCTTCTCGCCTTCACCGCCGCATCACAATGGAAAAGTTTCCCAATTTGGCCGGACTTATGCGACGGCTCGGATCAACTTGCGGTCTTCTGCTGCCGGCCGCAGGATCACCACCTCCGCCGGCGCCTTCTCGAGCAACCAGATCAGGTCTTCGCCGGCCAGGCCTTCTGAGCCGTCCGAGTCGCCCGCCGGGACCACCACCCGGTCGACGTCTTCGGCCTCGAGCAGGCGCGCGAGCGCATGGCGGTAGGAGCGGCCGCGCTCGATCCGGGCATCGACCGGGACGCCCTGGCCGGCGGCGCGCTGCTCGATCGCCTCCAGCATCGCCATCGCACTGCGCGCTTCCTTGGGGATCGCGCAATCGAGCGGCAGGCGCATCGGCACCTCGGCCAGGTAGGCGGGCATCAGCTCGGCGTCCTCGGCACGAGCGAGCCGCAGGGCGGCGTCGATCGCCCGGGTCGAAATCTCGGTGCCGGTGAAGGGCAGGAGGATGCGGTGCACCGGCTCGGCCCGGCCGTGCCGGAGGCGCAGGTGGGAGCGGGCGAGCAGGTAGCCGCCGCTGAGGCCCGCGACGAGGGCGACGCCGACGAGGACGTGCTCGATCATCGCCGCTCCTCCGGCTCGATCGAGCGGTGGGCGACGATCCGCACGTCGACCCCCGGCGGCGTTGCCTGCATCAGCCGCTGCGGCAGCCGTTCGCGCAGCCGGGCGAAGCCGCGCGCCGGATTGGACTCGCCGACCATGATGTAAGTGGTGCCGCGCTCGCGCACCACCCGCGCCACCGCGGCGACGAGATCATCGTGCTCCTCGACCAGGAGCCTCGCCCCAAGCACCGAGGCGAGCTGGCGCAGCGCCGTGACCTGGCGCTCGACCTCGCCCTCGATCGTCTGCCCGGGCGGCTTCACCCAGAGCAGGTCGAGCTCGGCCCCGAGGCGCTGCGCCGAGCGCCAGGCCCGCCGCACCAGGCGCTGCGAGCTCGGCTGGGGGCGGACCAGCGCCAGGATCCGCTCCCCCACCGCCTTCGGCACCTCGGCCGCGACCTTCTCCCGCGTCCCCAGCGGCTCCACCTCCTCCAGCGTCAGCCGCTTCGCCTCGACGCTCTCGGCCACCTGGCGCAGGCTGACCTCGCGCAGCGCCGCCAGGTTCTCGATCCGAAAGAAGTTGTTGAGGGCCGCGTCAATCGTCTCGCCGGGATAGATCTTCCCCGCCTGCAGCCGCGCCACCAGCGCCTCCGGGGTGAGGTCGATCAGGACCACCTCGTCGGCGGTGCCGAGGATCGAGTCGGGCACGGTCTCGCGCACCCGCACCCCAGTCAGCTCCGCCACCTGGTCATTCAGCGACTCGAGGTGCTGGACGTTGACGGTCGAGAAGACGTCGATCCCCGCTGCCAGCACCTCGGCGATGTCCTCGTAGCGCTTGTCGTGCTCGAGGCCGGGCGGGTTGGAGTGGGCCAGCTCGTCGATCAGCGCCAGTTCCGGCCGGCGGGCGATCACCGCGGCGAGGTCCATCTCCTCGACCGCCACCTCGCGGTAGGCGACCCGGCGGCGGGGCACCACCTCCAGCCCCCGCGCCTGGTCGATCGTCTCCTGGCGTTTGTGGGGCTCGAGGTAGCCGATCACCGCATCCCGCCCCGCCGCCTGCTCGGCCTGCCCCTCCTGCAACATGCGATAGGTCTTCCCGACGCCGGCCGCCATGCCGAGGAAGATCTTGTAGCGGCCCTGTTGCATCGGCTTCCCCCGGTCAGGCCCCCAGCAGGTTGTGGACGACGAGGTCGATCAACTTGATCCCGACGAACGGGGCGATCAGACCTCCCAACCCGTAGATGAGGATGTTGCGGCGCAGCAGCGCGGTGGCGCCGACCGGCCGGTAGCGGACGCCGCGCAGGGAGAGCGGGATTAGCAGCGGGATGATCAGAGCGTTAAAGATCACCGCCGAGAGGATCGCCGACTCGGGAGTGCCGAGGTTCATCACGTTGAGCGAGTCGAGCGGGCCCTTTTCGCCGGCCGCGGCCCAGGTGGCGGCGAACATCGCCGGCAGGATCGCGAAGTACTTAGCGACGTCGTTGGCGATCGAGAAGGTGGTGAGGGCGCCGCGGGTTATGAGCAGCTGCTTGCCGACCTCGACGATCTCGATCAGCTTCGTCGGGTTGGAATCGAGGTCGACCATGTTGCCGGCCTCGCGGGCGGCCTGGGTGCCGGTATTCATTGCCACCCCAACGTCGGCCTGGGCCAGGGCGGGCGCATCGTTGGTGCCGTCGCCGGTCATCGCGATCAGCCGCCCGTCGGCCTGCTGCTCGCGGATCAGCTCCAGCTTGCGCTCGGGAGTCGCTTCGGCGAGGAAGTCGTCGACGCCCGCCTCCTCGGCGATCTTCGCCGCGGTCAGTTTGTTGTCGCCGGTGACCATGATCGTGCGGATCCCCATCGCCCGCAGCTGGTCGAAGCGCGCCTTCATCCCCTCCTTGACCACGTCCTTGAGGTAGACGACGCCGAGCACGCGCTCATTGCGCGCGACCGCCAGCGGCGTGCCGCCCTCGCGGCCGATCCGGTCGAGCTCGCCCCGCAGCTCCCCCGGCGCCCGCCCGCCCTCGGTCGCGACCCAGGCCTCGATCGCGTCGCCGGCGCCCTTGCGCAGGCGGGTGCCGTTGAAGTCGACGCCGCTCATCCGCGTCTCGGCGCTGAAGGGGACGAAGGTCGGCTGGTGACCGTCGAAGTCGTGCTCGCGGATGCCGTAGTCCTTGGCGAGGACGACGATCGAGCGCCCCTCCGGCGTCTCGTCGGCGAGCGAGGACATCTGCGCCGCCTCGGCCAGCTCTTCGGTGCCGACCCCCGGCATCGGCATGAACTCCACCGCCTCGCGGTTGCCGAGGGTGATCGTCCCGGTCTTGTCGAGCAGCAACACGTCGCAGTCGCCCGAGGCCTCGACCGCGCGGCCGGAGAGGGCGAGCACGTTGCGACGCACCAGGCGGTCCATGCCGGCGATCCCGATCGCCGAGAGCAGCGCCCCGATCGTGGTCGGGATCAGGGCGACGAGGAGCGCGATCAGCGTCGTCTCCGAGAGTTCGGTGCCGGCGAAGAGCGCGAACGGGCGCAGCGAGACGACGACGAGGATGAAGACCAGGGTCAGCGCCGCCAGCAGGATCCCGAGGGCGATCTCGTTCGGGGTCTTGCGACGTTCGGCCCCCTCGACCAGGCCGATCATCCGGTCGAGGAAGGACTTGCCGGGCTCCTGGGTGATCTCGACGACGATGCGGTCGGAGAGGACGCGGGTACCGCCGGTGACGGCGCTGCGGTCGCCGCCGGCCTCGCGGATGACCGGTGCCGACTCGCCGGTGATCGCCGACTCGTCGACCGAGGCGATGCCCTCGATCACGGTGCCGTCGCCGGGGATGGTCTCACCGGCGATGACCACGACGACGTCGCCGCGGGTCAGCTCAGCGGCCGGCTTCTCGCCGCCGTCCCGCAGCCGCGCGGTCGTCTCGGTCTGCATCGCCCGCAGGCTCGCCGCCTGGGCACGCCCCCGCCCCTCGGCCATCGCCTCGGCGAGGTTGGCGAAGAC
>DASSNA010000029.1:0-6600 GCA_035688445.1 Solirubrobacterales bacterium
GACGTTCGGTAAGCCGCGGCGGCGCTGGCAACCGCCTTCTGGCGCTGCCGCCGCCCGAACCCGCGCTCACGCCCTGCCACGGCGACGCTGGCAGCGAGGCGCTTCAGGTCCCACTCGATTGACCCCCGACAGGTCTCGTCGAAGTCGTTGCAATCGAAGACGAGGCGACGATCGGGGGCCGAGAAGACGCCGAAGTTCGCCAGGTGGGCGTCACCGCAGAGCTGCGCCTTAATGCCCGTGGTCGGCGTTTGCGCCAGGTCGGTCGCCATCACCGCCGCCGCACCCCGGAAGAAGGCGAAGGGAGAGGCGAGCATTCGCCCGTAGCGGATTGGAACCAGGTCCTGCACGCGGCTTTCGTCCTGCTTGGCAAGAATCGCGAGGGGGTCGCGGGACGAGGCCTCCCACTCCGCGTGGCCGGAACGAGGCACCGCGCTCCGCACTGCCTTGCCCGCGGCCGCCCGTTGGTCGGGGGCCTCGATTTGGCGTGCCGAGGATGCGGTTGCCATACGAGCGAGTTTCCCCTGGAAGAGCTGGCAAAGCAAATCGCCCCGCGCACAAGCAGGCACTCGGCGCTTTGTGCTCAAACTTTAGAAAAGCGGTTTAATCCCTAAAAGTGGGGATGGTGCCAAGAAGTTTTGTCTGGTAGGAACTCCTTTTGTACTCGGGCCCTAGGCCCGACTTGACCCGAGCAAAAGGGTTCGGGCAGGGAGAACCACGAAAGGAACCAGTCCATGAGAAGGCTATTTCTAGCCGGCGCACTGCTGCTGGCGATGCTTATTCCAGCTTCGTCCGCGCTTGCGTCATCCCATCATCCGACCGGCGAATTTAAAAATTTCGGCGAGTGCCCGCTGAGCAATCCGTCCGTCAACTTCTGCACGTTCTCGGAAAACACCTCGGGCGAATTCAAAGTCGGCAAAAAAACCGTCCCGCTCGTCAACCCGCAGCTCCTGCAGGGCGGTCTAATCACGAATCTCGAAACCTTCGAATCGACTTTCGTAGGCGCCGAGAACGGCGAAACCCTCTCGAAAACGGCGCAGCCCGTACCGGGCGGCCTGCTCGGGATCGTGGCTCCCACCTGGTGGCCCAAATTCCTCCAGGACCTGTTCAACGAAACGATCAACAACGGTTTCACTGGCGTGACCGCGACCGTTGAACTGGCCAAACCGGCGAGCAACATCAAACTGAGCCTCCTCAACCTGCTGTTCCAGAGCGGCACGGCGCTTTCGCTGCCGGCGAAAGTCAAGCTGAGCAACCCGTTCCTGGGTAGCAGCTGCTACATCGGCTCGAGCACCAGCCCGATCACGATTAACTTCACGTCGGGTACCACCTCGCCGCCGCCGCCGAACAAACCGATCACCGGCTCGGTTGGCACTGTCAGCGAAAACGCAGCGCATACGAAGTCGACCATCAGCGGTGGTCGCCTCGTTGACAACGCATTCGCCGCTCCGGGAGCGAACGGCTGCGGGGGACTCTTCTCGTTCCTCATTGACCCGTTCGTTAACGAAATCGTCGGCGTCCCCTCCGCGGCGGGCACCAACACCGCGATCCTCGAAGGCAAGATCGAACTCGCCCAGCGGGGTGCTGTCGTAGCAAGCGAATAGCGGCTCTTAGCTGCTTTAGCTTGAAAAGCGCCCGCCATCTGGCGGGCGCTTTTCTTTGTCTCAAAACTAAGGACCAGGCGTGAAAACTTGCGTTTAAGCTCCACGAAGCGCTTTAAGGCCCAAAATTAGGTATGGCGTCAGGAACTTTAGTTTGGTAGGAAACCCGTTTGTATTCGGGCTATCTAGAGTCCGACTGGCCCGAGCACGGGTTCGGGGCAGGGAGAACACACCGAAAGGGGAACCCAGTCCATGAGAAGGCTATTCCTGGCTGGATTGCTGCTGCTGGCGATGCTGATACCGGCCTCGTCCGCATCTGCTGCGGTCCACCACCCGAAAGGGGAATACGCTCCGTTCGCGTATTGCCCGCTCGGCAATGCAGAAGTCAACTACTGCCTTTACAACGAAAGCACGTCGGGCTTCCTGACGATCGGCAAAAAAACGACCCCGATCGTCAACCCGCAGGTCCTGCAGGGCGGTCTGATTACGAATCTCGAAACCTTCGAATCCAAATTCGTCGGCGCCGAGGAAGGGAACACCCTGACGAAATCGCCGCAGCCAGTTCCGGGCGGCCTCCTGGGGATCACGGCACCGACCTGGTGGCCGCAGTTCCTCCAGGACCTGTTCAACGAAACGATCAACAACGGCTTCACCGGCGTCAACGGAACCGTTGAACTGGCCAAGCCGGCCAGCGAAATCAAAGTAAGCATCCTCAACATGCTCTTTGAAACCGGAACCGCAGTGCAGTTGCCGGTGAAGCTCCACCTGGAAAACCCGTTCCTGGGCAGCGGCTGCTACATCGGCTCGAGCTCGAGCCCGATTACGCTCAAACTGACCACGGGGACTACGTCGCCGCCGGCGCCGAATAAACCGATCAGCGGCCACCTCGGCACGGTGGGCGAAAACGCAGCGCACACGATGTCGACCATTAGCGGCAACAAACAGGTCGACAACTCGTTCTCGGCCCCTGGGGCGAACGGCTGCGGAGGCCTGTTCTCGTTCCTGGTCGATCCGTTCGTCAACGAAATCGTCGGCGTCCCGTCCGCGGCGGGTACCAACACCGCGGTGCTCGAAGGCAGAGTCCTTCTGGCGCAGAAGGAAGCAGTCAAAGCAAGCGAATAGCAGCGAAGCTGCTCTAGCTCGAAAGCGCCCGCCGCAAGGCGGGCGCTTTCTTTTGCCGCCTGAATTAGTCCGCCGAGCGCCTCCTGGCGCGCCTCGCGCCCCGACCTAAGAGGCGGGCGCGAGAGATCCGTTTCCCCAAACGGATCCACACATATATAGATGCGCGCCTCTCCTCCCCATGGTGTTTCCCCAGAAGCGCTGGCTCCTTTGCCGGCTTCTCCTGCACCGGAGAGACTGGCGCAGGCTAGTCGATTGCGCGAATTGAATCAATCCTCAAAATTGATTAGATCATCCGGGCTAAGTCAATACCGGCTGGGCGCTGGGCAGCGAACTGAGAACGCGGTCGGCGACCGACTCGCCGGTCAAGCCGACCTCCGCCCGCAAAAGCGTCGGCTTGCCGTGGGTGACGTAGGAGTCGGGCAAGCCGACCCGCAGCACCCGCGCCCGCTCGCCCGGTGCCTCGGCGAAGGCGTCCTCGAGATGCTCGAGCACAGCGGCGCCGAAGCCTCCCGGGAGCACGTTCTCCTCGATCGTCACCAGCAGTTCGTGTCCCCGCGCCAGGCGCTCGGCCAGGCCCGTGTCCAGGGGCTTGGCGAAGCGGGCGTCGACGACGGTGGGCTTCAGGCCGTGCTTGCCGAGGATCTCGGCGGCTTCGCGGGCGACGGTGACGCCGTAGCCGTAACCGAGCAGAGCGACCTGCTCACCTTCGGCCAGGACCTCGCCTTTGCCGACCGGAAGCAACTCCGGCGTCGCAGGCAGTTCGACCCCCTCGGCCGCCCCGCGCGGGTAGCGCAGCGCCGCCGGCCCGTCGTAGGCGATCGCGGTGTGGAGCATGTGGGTGAGCATCGCCTCGTCGCGCGGCGCCATCAGCACCACGTTCGGGATCGGGCGGAAGTAGGAGATATCGAAGGCGCCGTGGTGGGTGGGGCCGTCGTCGCCGACCAGGCCGGCGCGGTCCATCGCGAAGGTGACGTCGAGATCCTGCAGGCAGACGTCGTGGACGATCTGGTCGAAGGCGCGCTGGAGGAAGGTCGAGTAGATCGCGCAGACCGGCTTCGCTCCCTGCAGCGCCAGGCCGCAGGCCAAAAGGACCGCGTTCTGCTCGGCGATGCCAACGTCGTAGTACTGCTCGGGCAGCTCGTCGGCGAGCTTCTGCAGGCCGGTCCCTCCCGCCATCGCCGCGGTGATCCCGAGTACCCGCTCGTCCGCCTTCGCCTCGGCGACGATGGCATCGGCGAAGACCTTCGTGTACTGCGGCGGCGCGCCAGCGGCCGGCGGCTTCTCCAGCACCTCGATCCCCTCTGGCGAGTCGGTTTCGGTAACCGGCACCGGCTTGGCGTCGGCCGGTTCGCCGTTGACGATCGACTTCGGCTTCGCCGCGTGCCACTCCTCCATCGACTCCAGCCCGCCTTCTTCGGCCGGCGCGAAGCCCTTGCCCTTGACCGTGTGGACGTGGACGACGACAGGGCGGTCGGCGGCGAAGGCCTCGCGCAGCGCCGCCCGCAGCGCGTGCACGTCGTGACCGTCGATCACGCCCATGTAGGCGAGGTCGAGCTCCTCGAAGAAAAGCCCCGGCGCCCAGTAGGCCTTCAGCGCCGCCTTGATCTCCGGGCCGAGGCGCTCGATCCGCTCGCCCAGCCCGAGCGGCAACTTCGTCAGCCGGTCCTCCACTCCCTCGCGGGCATGCCAGAGGCGCGGGTTGAGGCGGATGCGGTTGAAGTAGCGCGAGAGGGCACCGACGTTGGGAGAGATCGACATCCCGTTGTCGTTGAGGACGATCACGATTGGGGTCTGCATGCCGCCGGCCGCATGCAGTGCCTCGTAAGCGACGCCGCCGGTGAGAGCGCCGTCGCCGATCACCGCGGCGACCTTGCCGTCTGGGCCGATCCCCTTGCGCATCGCCTCCTTCAGCCCGACCGCGTAGCCGATCGAGGTCGAGGCGTGGCCGGCGCCCATGATGTCGTGCTCGGACTCGAAGATCGAGCAGAACGGGGCGAGGCCGTCGTACTGGCGAATCGTCGGCAGCTGGTCACGGCGTCCGGTGAGAACCTTGTGCGGATAGGACTGGTGGCCGACGTCCCAAAGGATCTTGTCGCGGGGCGAGTCGAGCAGGCTGTGCAGGGCGACCGCAAGCTCGCAGGTTCCGAGGTTGGCGCCGAAGTGGCCGCCGATCTCGCCAATCGTGTCGATGATGTAGGTGCGCATCTCCTGCGCCACCTGCTGCAGCTGCGCATCGTCGAGGCCGTGCAGGTCGGCTGGACCGTCGATCTCCGGCAGTAGCGGCTCCTCCATCTGATGTCTCTCGTTCTCGCTGCCCTGGGTGGGGGGCTGTTCGCTCATTCGTTCCTCGTGAAGATGTAGTCGGCCACGCGCCTCAGGTCGTCGGTCTCGCCGTGCGCCTCGGCCAAAGCCGCAGTCGCCTTTGCGTGGGACTCTGCGGCCAGCTCGCGCGCCCGCTCGAGCCCGAAAAGGCTGACGTAGGTGAGTTTGCCATGTCTCTCGTCGCTTCCATGTGGCTTGCCGAGCTGCTCGTCAGACTCGGTCACGTCGAGGATGTCGTCGACGATCTGGAACAGCACGCCCAACTCGTCGGCGAAACGGCGATAGGGAATTCTCTCACTTTCCGTCACTCCGGCAAGCTCGAGGACGACGCTAACGCTGGCGGCGATCAGGCGGCCCGTCTTCAGCGCGTGCAGGGCGCGCAGTCCCTCGGCATCAGCGGTCGCTTCGACCACGTCCACGTACTGGCCTCCGACCATGCCGTCGACGCCGGTCGCGGCGGCCAGCTCGCGCAGCGCCGCCAGCACCTGCGCCGGCTCACCCGGCTGCTCGCAGAAGAGGCGGACGGCCTCGGCGAAGAGGCCGTCGCCAGCGAGGATCGCCACGTCCTCGCCGAACTTGACGTGCGAGGTCGGCAGGCCGCGGCGCAGCTCGTCGTCATCCATCGCCGGCAGGTCGTCATGGATCAGCGAGTAGGTGTGGACCAGCTCGATCGCGCAAGCGACTGGGAGGAAACGCTCGGGCTCGGCGCCGAGCGCCCGCGCAGTGGCGAGCGCGAGGACCGGGCGCACCCGCTTGCCTCCGGCCAACAGCGAGTAGCGCATCGCCTCCTCCAGCCCAGCGGTGGGCGCGGCGGCGGAGAACTCGAGGCGCCCAAGGGCATCCTCGACGAGGGAACGAAGGTCCTCCGGGTAGCTCATCCGTTCCGTGGTTCCTTTTGGACGGTGTGCGTCCCAAAGGAACCACGCAATTGGTGGGTCACTCGGCGCTCGCCTGCTGTTGCTGGCGGGCCTCGCGGTTGGCCTCCTCGACCGCCTCGGCGGCGAGGTCGGCGGCCTCGGCGGCGAGCTGGGCGGCGCGTTCGTCGCCCGTCTCCTCGCTCTCAAGCTCGGTGGTGATCTGGCGCAGGCGCTCGCTGATCTCGCGCAGGCGGACGCTCATTTAGCCGGCTCCCGCTCGCGGGCGATCGCGCCGAGGATGCCGTTGACGAACTTCGGCGCGTCGGCGCCGCAGTACTCCTTCGCCAGCTCGATCGCCTCGTCGATCGCGACCTCGACCGGCGTATCGGTGAATTCCATCTCGTACAGCGCTACCCGCAGCACGTTCATGTCGAGCGGGGCGATCCGATCAACCGTCCAGCCCTTCGCGTGCGCTTCGATGATGTCGTCGAGCTCTTCGCGGTGGGTGTCGACACCTTCGGCCAACTCCTGGGTCAGCGGTCGCGCCTCGCCCAGCAGGTCCGCGAGCGGGCGCCCGGTCACGTCTCGCTGGTAGTTGGCGAAGACGGCGTCGCGCCGCTGGTCTGACCTGCGCATAAGTTCATTCTGTCAGCGCCGGAGGGCGGGATCGATCAAGCGCGGGAGACGTACTCGCCGCTGCG
>DASSNA010000112.1:0-15976 GCA_035688445.1 Solirubrobacterales bacterium
GACATCCGCTACGAGACGTCGGGCGACGGGATCGCGAAGATCACCATCGACCGGCCCGAGGTGCGCAACGCCTTCCGCCCCCAGACGGTGATCGAGATGTCGCGGGCCTTCGAGCTGGCCCGCGAGGACAGCGAGGTCGGGGTCATCATCCTGACCGGCGAGGGGCCGCTGGCCTTCTGCAGCGGCGGCGACCAGCGCGTCCGCGGCGACCAGGGCTACGAGGAGCAGCCGGGCTCGGGCGTCGGGCGCTTCCACGTCACCGACCTGCACGTGCAGATCCGCCGGCTGCCCAAGCCGGTGGTGGCGATGGTCGCCGGCTACGCGATCGGCGGCGGCCATATCCTCCACCTCTGCTGCGACCTCACGATCGCCGCCGACAACGGCGTCTTCGGGCAGGTCGGGCCGCGGGTCGGCTCCTGGGACGGCGGCTACGGCGCTTCGCTGCTGCGCGACCTCGTCGGTACGAAGAAGGCGAAGGAGTTCTGGATGCTCTGCCGTCAGTACGACGCCGAGGAGGCCGTGGAGATGGGGCTGGTGAACACGGTGGTGCCCCTGGCCGATCTCGAGCGCGAGACCGTCGCCTGGTGCCGCGAGATGCTGGCGCTGTCGCCGTTCGCGCTGCGCCTGGTCAAGGCGAGCTTCAACGCCCACGAGGACGGCTATGCCGGGATCCAGCAGCTCGCCCACGACGCCAACCTTCTCTTCTACGGGAGCGACGAGGCAGCCGAGGGACGCGAGGCGTTCAAGGAAAAACGCCGGCCGGACTTCTCCAAGTTCCCGAGGCGCGCATGAGGATCTGGTTGATGGCGGCGCGGCCGCGGACGCTGCCGGCGGCGATCGCGCCGGTGCTGGTCGGGACCGCGGCGGCGGTGCAGTGGCTCGGCCACCTGCCGCGTTGGGGCGCCTTCATCGCCGCCCTGATCGGCTCGATCTTCATCCAGATCGGGACCAACCTCGCCAACGACTACTCCGACGCCAAGCGCGGCGCCGACACTGCCGACCGGCTCGGGCCGGTGCGGGTGACGGCGAGTGGATTGATAACCCCGCAGCGGGTGTTGACCGCGACCTGGATCGCCTTCGGGGTCGCGGTCGCCTGCGGCATCTACCTGGCGACCGTTGCGGGCTGGGTGATCCTCGTAATCGGCGCCTTCTCGATCGCCGCCGGCGTCCTCTACACCGGCGGTCCCCGCCCCTACGGCTACGCCGGCTTCGGCGAGGTCTTCGTCTTCCTCTTCTTCGGCCTGGTCGCCGTCAACGGCTCCTACTTCGTCCAGCTCGAGCACCTCGACGCGCTGCCGCTCGGTCTCTCGATCTCGGTCGGGTTTCTCGCGACCGCGATCATCGTCGTCAACAACGTCCGCGACGTCGAGACCGACCGCCGCGCCGGCAAGAACACGATGGCGGTGCGAATCGGCCGCGAATCGGCGGTGCGGCTCTACGGCCTGCTGGTGCTGGGGTCCTTCGTGGTGCTGCCGATCGCGCTGGTGGGGGGCGAAGCGAGCATGCTGCCGCTGATCGGCCTGCTGGCGGCGCCTCTGGCGGTGAAGCCCTATCGGACGCTGGAGGAGCGCCACGACGGCCCGGCGCTGAACGGCGTGCTGGCGCAGACCGGAGCCCTGCTCGGCATCTACAGCCTGCTCGTCACCGCGGGTCTGCTGATCTCGGCCTGAGCCTGGGAGGATCGAGGCGTGCGCCTCTCCGCCGCAGAGGTCATTCCCTACGCGCTGCCGTTCAAGCGGCCCTACGTGACCGCGCGCGGGGTGCTGCAGCGGCGGGAGATGGTGCTGCTGCGGGTGAGGGATGAGGACGGGATCGTGGGGTTGGGTGAAGCGGTGCCGTTGGCGTTGCGGGGTGGTGCGGGGTTGATGCAGGTGGTGCGAGAGCTGGAGGCGTGGGCGGAGCGCGTAGAGGCTGCGGAGGGCCAGGAGGGCGAGGGACTGTCCGCGCCGGCTAGGTGTGCGGTGGTTACGGCGCGGATGGATTTGCTGGGTAGGAGGGCGGGAGACAGCGGCGACCAGCGGACTCATAATCCGTCGGTTGCTGCTCCAACGGAATCGGTTCCGTGCAATGCGACGCTCGTCGCTGGCGAGCCCTCAGCGGTTGCAGGAGAAGCGGAACGTTGGGCAGCGGACGGTTTCACGACCTTCAAGCTCAAGCTCGGTGCCGAGACCGCAAAAACCCGGGCTGTACAAGGGTTTTTGCGGTCTCGCGGAAACGATGTTGAACAGGTGCGGGCTGTGCGGGGGGCGCTTGGGGACTCGGTGCGGATTCGGGTGGATGTAAACGCGGCTTGGGACCTCGAGACGGCTAAGCGGGCGCTGGCGGAGCTGGAGACGTTTGGGATCGAGTTGGCGGAGCAACCCGTGGCGACGCTTGAGGAGATGGCGGAGCTCGCGGCGAGCACCTCGATCCCGCTTGCCGCTGACGAGAGCGTTGCCTCTCTCGATGAGGCGGAGCGCGCGGTAGCGATGGGCGCTTGCACCTACACGGGCATCAAGCTCTCCAAGGTCGGCGGACCCGAAAGGGCGCTGGCGATCGCCGACGTCCTCCCCGCCTACATCTCCAGCGCCCTTGACGGCCCCGTGGGAATGGCGGCAGGAGCGCAGGTCGCCCTCAGCCTCGCCGAGCATCCGGAACGATTGGAACTGGCCCACGGCCTCGCCACCCAACGCCTCTTCGCCTCGACGATCGCCTCCGTCGAGTGCGAGCTCCGCGACGGGGTGCTCCACCTCCCCCCCGGCCCCGGACTCGGGGTCGAGATCGACGAGGAGGCGCTGCAAGCGCACCGGCTCTAGCCTCCGGGGCGAGTTTGCAAACCAGGAGTTGACAAAGCCGCCACCGATGGACCCCACCAACGCCAACACTGCCCTCTCCTCCGCCTTCGTTGAGGAGCTGGCTCGCGGGGGGGTGCGACTGGCGGTGATCTCACCCGGTTCGCGCTCGACGCCGCTGGCGGTGGCGCTGTGGCGGCAGCCGGAGATCGAAGTGAGCGTGATCGTCGACGAGCGCTCGGCCGGCTTCTTCGCGCTGGGGGCGGCGCAGGCGAGCGGGGAGCCGGTGGCGCTGCTCTGCACCTCGGGGACGGCGCTCGTCAACTACCACCCGGCGGTGGTCGAGGCCGATGAATCGGCTATCCCGCTGCTGGTGCTGAGCGCCGACCGACCGCCGGAGCTGCGCGGGGTCGGCGCCGGGCAGACGATCGACCAGATCAAGACCTTTGGGTCCTCGGTGCGCTGGTTCTGCGAAGTCGGCACCCATGCCGCTGACGACGACGGGCTCCTCCACTACCGCGCGACCGCCTGCCGGGCACTCGCCGCCGCCCGCGGCGAAACCCGCCCCGGCCCCGTCCACCTCAACTTGCCCTGGCGCGAGCCACTGGCGCCGATTCCGGTCGAGGGGGCGGTGACCGCGACCGACGAGCTGGCGCTGGAGGGGCGCGGCGAGCGGCCACTGACGGCGGTGACGAGGATCGACCCCGAGCCCTCGGTCTTCCTCCTCGACGAGGTCGCGGGCCACATCGGCGACGCGATCTCCGGCGTGATCATCGCCGGTCGCCAGCTCGACCCCGAGCTGCGCGAGCCACTCGCCCACCTTGCCCGGGTCTCCGGCTTCCCGATCCTCGCCGACCCGACCTCGCAACTGCGCTGCGGCCCACACGACCGCTCGCACGTCGTCGCCGCTTACGACCTGCTGCTCCGGGAGGAGCACTTCGCCCGCTCGGTGGTCCCGGAGCTGGTCCTCCGCTTCGGCGAGATGCCGACCAGCAAGCCGCTGCGGGCGTGGCTCGCCGAGAGCGGCGCCGACCAGATCGTCGTCGACCCCTATGGCGGCTGGAACGACCCGAGCCGGCGGGCGGCCGCGATCCTCCGCGCCGATCCCACTGAGCTGGCCTCCGGCTGGGCGGCGCGACTGGAAGGGCTGGAGGGACGCGAACGCCCGCTGCCAGAGCGCTGGCTCGAGGGCGAGGCCGCCGCCCAAACTGCGCTCAGCGAAGCGTTCGCAGCCGAGACCGAGATCACCGAGCCCGCCCTCCACCGCGCTCTCGGCGCCGCCCATCGCGACGGCGACCTCGTCTACACCGCCTCGAGCATGCCGATCCGCGACCAGGAGTCGTTCCTGGCCCCGGGCGACGCCGACGCCCGCTTCCTCTCCAACCGCGGCGCCAACGGCATCGACGGCCTCGTCTCCTCCGGGATCGGCGCCGCCCGCGCCAGCGGCCGCCCGACCACGATCATCACCGGCGACCTCGGCCTCCTCCACGACATCGGCGGCCTCGCCGCCCTGCGCGAGGTCGACACCCCCGTGCGCATCGTCGTCATCGACAACGACGGCGGCGGCATTTTCCACTTCCTGCCACAGGAGGAAGCGATGGACGCAGAGGAGTTCGAGGCACTGCTCGGCACGCCCCGCGGCGTCGATGCCGCGAAGGCCGCGGCTCTCTTCGATCTCCCGCATCGGCGCCTCGAGTCGCTCGCGGGCCTGCCCGAGGCCCTAGCCGCCGGCACCGGGCTGATCGAGGTCAAGACCGACCGCGGGACGAACGTCGAGGCGCACCGCGAGCTCACGGCCCGGGTGCACGCAGAACTCGGCTCCTAACAGGCGATCGGTCCGGCCTCGCGACCGGGGCCCGGCTGCCAGGTGGCGCCGTAGAGGATCACGTTCGGCGAGGAGAGGATCTTCGTCCGGCAGGTCCCGTCGGCATTTACCTCCATGATCGAGTCGCCGATCCCGAAGAAATTCGCTTCGCCGCCTCCAAACCGGAACTGGGTGTAGGCGAGGCGCTGGCCGGACGGATCCCAACTCGGCAGCAACTCGAGGTTTCTCGTCTGGGTTAGCTTCGTCAGGCCTGATCCGTCCGCGTTGGCGACAGCCAGCTCGGTCGGAGAAACCGTCGTCTCCCCGTCCGGACCCCTGAAGGTCTTCGGCCTGCCGACGGTGACCAGAGCCAGCCGGGTGCCATCCGGGGAGTAGACGGGCTCGCCGGCATTTCTTGCCAGCACCGTCGAGCCCGAGCCGTCGAGCCGGATGGCGACCGCGGACACTTTGGTCCTCCTGTGGCGCCGGCGCCGATCTTGCGTGATCGCCAGCGTCGAGCCGTCGGGGCTGAAGGCCGACGGGAGCGAAGAAACGCCGTTATGCCAGGGGGTGAGCTGCCTGAGCGCGCCGCTGTCGAGATCGAGGAGCCAGATCGAGACGCTCTGGAAGACCGTCACCTTGCCCCGGTGTGGCCGTCGCGCCTCCCGCTCTCGCTCGCGTACGAAAGCGAGGGTCTGACCGTCGGCCGAAAGCACCGGATCGAGGCCGTCCTTGGTGCCCGGGACCTTGATGACATCGCTTCCGTCAGCGGCTGCGACGTAGATGTAGCTGAGGAGATCTTCTTTCGAGTGCGAAAGCCCGGTGAAGGCGACGCGCGTGCCGTCCGCCGACCAGGCGGGCGGACTGAACGGGGAAGGAACCAGCTGACCCTTGTTGCCACCGCCGACGATCACCCGCCGGTCTCCGCCCAGCGGATCGACGCTGACCAGCTGAAGCGCGGAATCGTTCGCTTCCATGAACGTCAGCCGCGGGCCAGCCGGAACTTCCGCTGCAGCGCTTGCGGCGAGCAGCGCGAAGAGCGTGCACGCGGCGAGTGCTGCCCCTGCCAGGCGTCGGATCACGCGAGGATTCTTACCTACTCAGCCAAAAGCGGCAACAGCGCACTGAGCTTGACCTCGGTCTCCTCGAGCTCCGACGCCGGGTCGGAGCCCGCCACGACGCCGACGCCGGCGAAGAGGTGGGCCTTGCGGTCGCGGAGGAGGGCGCTGCGGAGGGCGACGCAGAATTCGCCGTCCTCGGTTGCGTCCATCCAGCCGACGGGGGCGGCGTACCAGCCGCGGTCCATTCCCTCAAGCTCGGCGATCGCGGCGGCGGCCGCGGGCCAGGGCTCGCCGCCGACCGCGGGAGTCGGGTGCAGCAGGCCGGCCATCTCGATCGCCGAATGGGGTTCGGCCAGCTGGGCGATCACCGGCGTCGCCAGGTGCTGGATGTTCGCCACCTTGACAATCTCCGGCTCGGCCGCGGACTCGACCCAGACCGCGTGTGGGCGGAGGGCGCGGACGATCCGCTCGGCGACGATCCGCTGCTCTCGGCGGTTCTTGTCGCTGCGCAGCAGCTGCTCGCCGAGGTGGTCGTCGACGGCGGGGTCCGAGCTGCGGCGGGTCGAGCCGGCGAGGGCGACAGTGGAGACGCCGGCGCCGGCGCGGCGGACCAGGAGCTCGGGGCTGGCGCCGATGAAGGCCGCCTCCGAGGTGCCGCAGCAAAAGCAGAAGCAGGCGGGGAACTGTTCCCGCATCGCGCCGAAGATCGCAGCGGGATCGTGGGCGGCGGCTGCGCTGACGATCACCTCGCGCGCCAGCACGACCTTGCGCATCTCCCCCGCGTCGATCCGGAAGGTCGCCCCGGCGACGGCGGCTTCGAACTCGCTCGGCGGGCGGGCGCTGCTGATCTGCGCGTGGGCGGTCGGGTGCGGGTCGAGCATCGGCAGTGGCCCCTCCAGCCGCAGCCCCGCGAGGCGGGCTTCGAGCCTCTCCTCTACGGGCTCGGTGTCCTCGCCCGGCCCCACGACCGCGTTGACGGTGAGGAAGGTCCGCTCGCCGCTGCGGCAGAGCGAGATCTCGGGCAGCACCAGCGAGGCGGGCTCGAGCGAGGACCAGGTCGGGGTCGAACCACCGTCAGAGGCGAAGGCAAAGCCGCCGAGCCAGACCGGTCCGGCACCAGCCGGCAAGCCGCGGGGCTCCTCCAGCACCGCGCCCCGCCCCACCCGCGAGCACTCCTCGGCCACCTCAGCGAAGCGGCTCTCCCCCCGCGAGGTCGCCTCCTGCGCCACCCCCAGCCCCGCCAGCGCAAACCCCCAGTCCGGCTGCTCCCAGCAGAACCAGCGATCCGAAGCCAACCGCGAAGCGAAAACCCCCGCGCAGGGATCGGCAACATCGACTTCGCGGGTGACGCTTACAAGCGTGCGTCGTCCCCGTTTAACTCCTATCGAGAGTGCGGACCGGAGGTCGCTACTCGTGACCACGACCTATTGCGATCTCGCCCGTGCGAACCATTTCCACCAGGCCGTGGGGGCGGACCATCCGCTCGAAGGCCTCGATCTTCTCGGCGGAGCCGGTCACCTCGATCGTCATCGTCCGCCGTGCCACGTCGACGATCTTTGCCCGGAAGATCTCGGCGAACTGGATGATCTCGGCGCGGTTCTCGACCGCCGAGGAGACCTTGAACAGCGCCATCTCCCGCGCCACCGTCTCCTCCGGCTCCATGTCGCGGATTTTCAGCACGTTGACGAGCTTGTGCAGCTGCTTGGTCACCTGGTCGATCGGGTGGACGGCGCCGTCCAGCGTCAGGGTGATTCTGGAGACGCTGGGGTCGTCGGTCGGCCCGACCGCGAGGGTGTCGATGTTGAAGCCGCGACGGGAGAAGAGCCCGGCGACGCGCGCCAGCACGCCCGGTTTGTTCTCGACCAGGATCGAGAGGATGTGCTTGCGGCCGCTGAGCTGGCCGGGGACGTGCAGGTCCTCGAGTTTGACCGCCTGCGGAGTGCCCGCCTCCATCAGCGCACCGCCCCCCTCGGCGCCTCAACCATGTCGCGGGCGGCGTTGCCGGGCGGGATCATCGGGTAGCAGTTCTCCTCCTGGGCGACGCGGACGTCGAGCAGGACCGGTCCGTCGTGCTCCAGCGCCGAGACCATCTGCTCCTCGAGGTCGGCGCTGTTCTCGCAGCGCATGCCTTTGGCGCCAAACGCCTCGGCGAGCTTCACCCAGTCGGGGCTGGCGCCCATCTCGACCGAGCTGTAGCGGCGGTCCCAGAACAGCTCCTGCCACTGGCGGACCATGCCCATGTAGCCGTTGTTCATCAGGAAGACCTTGACCGGGACCTGTTCGGTGACGCAGGTGGCGAGCTCCTGGACGTTCATGATTAGGCTGCCGTCGCCAGCGACGCAGACGACCTGCTCGTCGGGACAGGCGACCTTGGCGCCGACCGCGCTTGGCAGGCCGAAGCCCATCGTCCCGAGGCCGCCGGAGTTGATCCAGCGGCGCGGCTTGTCGAAGCCGTAGTACTGCGCGGTCCACATCTGGTGCTGGCCGACGTCGGAGGTGATGATCGCGTCGCCCTGGGTGGCGCGGTGCATCGCCTCGATCATGAACTGAGGCTTGATCTCGCCGTTCTGGCCGGGCTCGTAGTAGAGCGGGTGCTCCTGCTGCCAGCCGCGCAGCGTGTTCCACCACTCGTCGAGGCGCGAGGCGTCGGTCTGCAGCGCCCGGTACTCGCGGGTCAGCTTCGGCAGCACCTGCTTGACGTCACCGACGATCGGGATGTGGGCGCCGACGTTCTTCGAGATCTCGGCCGGGTCGATGTCGATGTGGATCACCTTGGCGTTGGGCGCGAACTCGGCCAGTTTGCCGGTGATGCGGTCGTCGAAGCGGGCGCCGATGGCGACGATCAGGTCGGCTTTGTCCATCGCGTAGTTGGCGGTGAAGGTGCCGTGCATGCCGAGCATGCCGAGGAACTGGTCGCTTGAAGCCGGGAAGCCGCCGAGGCCCATCAGGGTCGAGGTGACCGGGAAGCGGTCGGAGTCGGCGAGCTCGCGCAGCTCGGCGGAGGCATTGCCGTTGATGACGCCGCCGCCGGTGTAGAATATCGGCCGCCGCGCGGTCGCCAGCGCTTTGGCGGCGATCCGGATCTGTTTGATGTTGCCGTCGGTCGAGGGCTTGTAGCCGGGCATCTCGACTGGCTCGGTGCGCGGCTCGTAGTCGATGTCGGCGCGCGAGAGATCCTGCGGGATGTCGAGCAGGACCGGCCCGGGGCGCCCGGTCGAGGCGACGTGGAAGGCCTGGTGCACGTACTCGGGGATCTGGCGCGGGTCGGTGACGGCGAAAGAGTGCTTGACGAAGGGCAGCGTCGCGCCGAGGATGTCGGCCTCCTGGAAGCCGTCGGTGCCGATCAGCTCGGTCCGCACCTGGCCGGTGATGAAGACCGTCGGCACCGAGTCCATCATCGCGTCGGCGATCGCGGTGACGAGGTTGGTAGCGCCGGGACCGGAGGTGGCGAAAGCGACACCGACGCGGCCGGAGGCCTTGGCGTACCCCTCGGCGGCGTGGCCGCCGCCCTGCTCGTGGCGGACCTGGACGTGGCGGAAGTCGGCGTCGACCAGCGCGTCGTAGGTCGGCAGGTTGGCCCCACCGGGGATCCCGAAGACGTCCTTGACGCCCTCGGCCTTGAGCGATTCCATCAACGTGTCGGCGGCCCGCATAGAACTGGCGATGGTAGCAGCGGTACTACGCCTGGCCGGCAGGGGATTTGGCCGGGTTCCAGCGGGTCTTTGGCTCGATCGCGGTGTCGATAACGCGGCCTTTGTAGCGCTCGATCGCGTGGATGATCGACTCGACCAGCTCCTCGCCCAGCAGCGTCGGCTCGAGGCCGAGGTCGAGCAGCTTGGTGTGGATCGCGTTGTAGTAGTGCTCTTCCTTCTCGACCCGCGGGTTCTCGACGTGGTCGATCTCGACCTTGTAGCCGAGGTGCTCGGCCGCCTCTTTGACTAGTTCAGCCAGCTGCAGCACCGAGAACTGCTCGGTGAACTGGTTATAGACGCGCATCTCCCCCGCCTCGGCGGGGTTCAGCACGGCCAGCTCGACGCAATTCAGGGTGTCGCGAATGTTGAGGAAGCCGCGGGTCTGGCCGCCGGAGCCGTAGACCGTCAGCGGGTGACCGATCACCGCCTGCACGCAGAAGCGGTTGAGGACGGTGCCGAAGAGCTCGTCGTAGTCGAAGCGGGTGACGAGGCGCTCGTCCTGGGCGGTCTCCTCGGTCTCGACGCCGTAGACGACCCCCTGGTTGAGGTCGGTCGCGCGCAGACCCCAGGTGCGACAGGCGAAGTGGATGTTGGTCGAGTCGTGGACCTTGGAGCAGTGGTAGAGCGAGCCCGGCAGCTTCGGGAAGGGCAGCGTGTCCTTGCGGCCCTTGTGCTCGATCTCGATGTAGCCCTCCTCGATGTCGATGTTGGGCTGGCCGTACTCGCCCATCGTCCCGAGCTTGACCAGGTGCGCCTCAGGGACGTGGTCGCGCATCGAGAAGAGCAGGTTGAGGTTGCCGATCACGTTGGTGTACTGGGTCTCAACCGCGCGCTCGCGGGAGAGCATCGAGTAGGGCGCCGAGGGCTGCTCGCCGTAGTGGATGATCGCCTCGGGCTTGGTCTCGGCGACGACTTCGTCGAGGAACTCGCCGTCCTCGACCGCGCCGACGTAGCTACGGATCTGATCGCCAGAGACGTCGCGCCAGGCGGCGATGCGCTCGTCGAGATCGCCGATCGGGGTCAGCGAGGCGGTCCCGTGTTCGGTGTGCCAGCGGCGGCGGGAAAAGTTGTCGACGACCGAGACCTCGTGCCCGCGGGCCGAGAACCGGAGTGCGGTGGGCCAGCCCAGGTAGCCGTCCCCTCCAAGGATGAGGATTCGCATGAGGCCGGGAGCTTAATCGGTTGGCCGGGCGACCGCGCGCCTTAGTTGAATCCGGGCAATGGATAACGGGCTGGCGGCGCGAAACGGCGGCCGGGTGGGCTTGGCGGCGCTCGTGGTGATCCTTCTCTTGGGTCTCGGGCTGCGCCTCGGCGAGGCCTGGGACGGGCGGGCGCCGGTGTATGACGCCAAGGCGTACGCGGCGATCGCGGCGAATCTGGATGCGGGCGAGGGATTCACCGTGGGGCCGCAGGCGACGCAGCCGTCGAGCAACTACTCGCCGGGCCTGCCGTTGCTCGTGGCGGGGGTGTATGAGGTGAGCGGC
The DNA here is from genome assembly GCA_035688445.1 of Solirubrobacterales bacterium. Taxonomy (GTDB): domain Bacteria; phylum Actinomycetota; class Thermoleophilia; order Solirubrobacterales; family 70-9; genus VAYN01. The sequence goes on from DASSNA010000112.1 coordinate 10,813, forward strand.
GGCGTGCACGAACGGTTTGCGCGGGTGGTGTTGGCGGTGATTGGAGCGCTGAGCGTCCTGTTCGCGTATTTGATTGGGAGGCGGCTGGGACGCCCGACGACTGCCGAATCGGAACGATTGGTGAGTTTGCCTGCCTATAGCAAGGCAAATTCACCAACCGTGGTTCCAGCGCTGCTCGGGGCGCTCGTGGTGGCGATCTACCCGGCGCTCTTGGAGTACCAGGGGATGCTGATGGGCGAGCCGTTGGCGGCGGCGCTGCTTTCGGGGGGCGTGCTGGCTCTCTTGTGGGCTTGGGAAGGCGGCTGGGTGAGGTGGCAGTTGCCGGGGGCGTTGTTCGGAGCGCTGGCGCTGGTGCGGCCGGAGTATTTGGCGGTGGCGGGGCTTGTGGCAGTTGTGGTGTTCGCGGGTGAGGTGCAGGTCGATTGGCGCAGATCCCTCCTACGTGCTGCTGTTTTTCTCGGCGCGGTGCTAGTCGTGATCGCCCCGTGGACGATTCGCAACGCGGTTGCACTCGACCGTTTCGTCCCGATCTCCACCGGCGGCGGTCAGGTCCTCTTCGCGGGCACCTACCTGCCCTCCGACGGGGACCCGGAAAAGGTTGGCGCGGAAGTGGTCGCGCGGCATCCGGAACTCTTCGCGCCGGACGCGGCGCAGCAGCTGCGACTGGAGCAGATCCTCGCCCGGCTCGCCGGGCATCGCTATCCGGAACTCGAAACCGACCAAGCGCTCTCGAAGATGGGCAAGGAACAGTTCTGGGACGACGTCTCCGAAGAGCCGCTCGAATACGCCGGCTTCGTCGCCGCCAAGATCGGCCGTATCTGGTCACACGGGCCGCGTGCGGTGATGCGCGAGCCGGTCTGGGAGGCGCTGCACTGGGCGCTCATCGCTCTCGGCCTACTCGGGCTGGCGGTACTGGCCTGGCGCCGGCGCTGGGAGGCGCTGCTGCTCGGGACGATCTTCCTCGCGATCACCGCGATCAGCGCCCTGCTAGTCGCCTCGCCCCGGCGCGTACTGGTCCTCGTCCCGCTCCTCGCCGCTCTGGCCAGTGTCGGGATCGCCTGGATATCGACCGCCCTCAGAAGCCCATCCGACTTTCGCCCCACCCCGCTGTGGCGAAAGTCGGATGGGCTGACAGATCAACGCCCGGATAGCCTGAGCCGGCCTTGACTGCCGTCACCGCCTGGTTCCGCGCACTGCCTGAGCGATATGGGCGCAGGACGCTGATCGCGCTTGCCGCGATCGCGTTGCTCGGCCTCGTCGCCCGCGCCTATGTCGTCGTCAACCCCGTCGTCAACCCGGCCGACGATTCGCACGCCTATTACGCGCTCTCCAAGGCGCTATATGAAGAAGGGAGCTTTGGCGGGCCGGAATTCCATGACTCCAGCGACTGGTCGCCGGGCGCTCCGTTCCTCTACGCGGCTGCCTTCTACGCCACCGGCGGCGCTCGGGAAGGGACGGCACGGATCGTCGAGGCGCTGCTCGGCGTTGCCTCGATCCTCGTCATCTTCGCTCTCGGCAAGCGGCTCGGCGACCTGACCGACGAGCGGCGTCGCCTCGGCTCAGCCGTCGGCCTCTTCGCCGCCTTCGCGGTCGCCGTCTACCCGCCCTTCCTTCACACCACCGGCGAGCTGATGTGCGAGCCGCCGGCGATGCTGACGCTGCCGGCGGCAATCCTTGCCTGGCTCTGGGCCGGCGAGCGAGAGCAAACGTGGCCCTGGCTCGTGCCCGGTGTCCTCTTCGGCCTGACGGCGATGTTCAGGCCCGAGTACCTCCTGGTCGGAGCCGCCTTCGTGGCTCTGGCGGCGATTCGCGTCTGGCGGGCATCCGACTGGCGCCTCGGCCTCGCCGGCGCCGCCGTGCTCCTCGTCGCCCTGGTGCTGCCGATCCTGCCCTGGACGATCCGCAACATCGTCGTCCTCGAACGGGTGGTGCCGATCTCGACCGGCGGCGGCAAGGCGCTCTACGTCGGCACCTATCTCCCCGCCGACGGCGAATACCAGCGGGTGAAGGCGCTTCTGGTCAAGCGCTACGAACACCGCGAACTCGATCCGAACTCCGAAGCGCTGAACAAGATCAACCCGACCCCGCTCTTCGACGAAGTCGCCGAACGCTATCCCGACCTCCCCCGCGACTCCGCCCTCGGCAAGATCGGCAAGCAGAACTTCTCCAAGTACTTCGGCGAAGACCCGCTCGGCTACCTGGCGATGACTGCGCGCAAGGTCGGGCGGATGTGGAGCAGCGGCGTCGGCGAAGCGATGGACACGACCGCTGGGCGCATCGTCCAGCTCCTCCTTGTCTTCGCCGGCCTCGCCGGTCTCGCCCTGCTGGCGCTGCGCCGCCGCTGGTGGGAGTTCCTCGCGATGGCGACGCCAATCGTCCTCGTCACCCTCGTCGGCGCGGCCACCCTGGCGGCGCCGCGGCGCAACGAGGTGCTGATGACGCTGATCTTTCCGCTCGCCGGCCTTGCCCTCGCATCCGCCTTTCAAGGAGGGCTCGGGGGAACTCGGGCACGCGCCTGGCGGCGGCGGACACTGCGCGGTGCGGCGTCCTCAGTCGGCCAAATAGCGCTGCTATTCGGCCTCCCTGCGTCCTTGCCCCGCTTGGTCCGGCGCTCGCCAGTCACGTGCCCCAATTCCCCCAATCCCTCCTAGCGGCCATATCCTCCAGCCGCGAATGGTCCCCAGAGCAGGCATCTTCCCCGCCGAACTGACGGCGCTGCGCGCCGCTGGGCTGCTGATCGCAGCCTTCTTGGTCGTCTATGCGGTGGCGCGCCGTCGCACCCTGCGCAACGCCGACGTGCTGATCCTGATCCTCGCCGGCCTCGGCCTGGCGCTGGTCACCGGCACCGAAGCGATCAACGGCCTGCTCTCCCGCTTCTCCTTCGAAAAGGGCAACGGCGGTCGCATCCTCGGGCTCGCCGTCTTCGCGATCTTCATCCTCTTCTTCCTGGTCCTGCGGGCGCTGTCGCAGGGAGCCCGCAACGCGCGCCAGCTCTCGGCTGCGCTCGAGGGCCTGGCCTGGGAAGAGTTCCGCCAGGCCGGCCTACCCGATCGCTTCCGCGGCAAGATCGCGATCCTGATCCCCGCCTACAACGAGGCCGAGAACGTCGGTGTCGTCCTCGACCAAATCCCGGCCGAGGTCTGCGGCGTGCGGACTGAGGTGCTGGTGGTCGACGACGGCTCCCGCGACGGCACCGGCGACGTCGCCGCCGAGCATGGCGCCCTCGTCGCCCGCCACGTCACCAACCGCGGCGGCGGCGCGGCGCTGCGGACCGGCTACCGGCTGATGGTCGAATCCGGGGCCGAGATCGTCGTCACCCTCGACGCCGACGGCCAACACCGCCCCGACCAGATGGAGCGCCTGGTCAAACCGATCCTCGACGGCGAGGTCGACGTCGCCCACGGCTCCCGCGTCCTCGGCCAGGCCGACCGCAACCATTTCGCCCGCGAGCTCGGGATCGTCTTCTTCAACCGCCTCGTCTCCTTCATCACTCGCACCCACGTCACCGACTGCTCCAACGGCTACCGCGCCGTCCGCACCACCGTCCTCCCGCAGCTGGTCCTGCGCCAGGAGCAGTTCCACACCTCCGAGTTCATGATCGAGGCGATCAAGCGGGGCATCCCCGCCAAGGAGATCCCGATCACCGTCGAGCAGCGCCTCCACGGCCACTCGAAGAAGCCCGCGGTCTTCCGCTACGGCGTCGGCTTCGCCAACGCGATCGTCCGTACCTGGCTGCGGTGAGGGTCGGGGGAACCCTCTCCCTCACAACAGCGGGGAGGTTCGGTCGAGGGTCCCCCCGACCCTCACCTCACGCCGGGGTGTCGCACAGCTGCTGGGTCTGGGAGGTATAGGTCGGTGCCGCAGCGGGGGCAGACCTGGACGTAGAGCTTGAGGGCTTTGCCGCACTGGGGGCACTGGCGTTCGGGTTCGTCCTTGTCGACGCGGTAGAGGATCGCCGCGGCTAGGCCGAAGACGAGGGTGACGCCGCCGATTAGGAACCAGATGAAGAAGGAGCTGCCCTTGGCGCGGCCGATCAGGGCGGTCGGGAGGGCGAAGCAGAAGGCGATTATCAGGTACGGCACGGACCCATTGTCGCCGATCAGACCAGCGGTTTCGGGCGACCGATCGAGCCGACCTCGGCGATGTCGCGGCGGAACGGCAGGCTGGCGGTCCAGTCGAGGACGGCGCGCACCTTGCGGGCCGAGCCCGGGATCTGACTCATGTGGTAGGTGCGGGCGAGCCACCAAGCGGGGAAGCCGCGGAAGGTGCGCTCTCCTATCCGGCCGACCGCCTTGTAGCGGCCGAGGTTGACGAAAGAGGCTTCGCTGCGGTACTCGAACGGGCGCGCCGCGCCGATCCCGAGCTCGGCGGCGATGTTGCGGGCGGCGACCGGCCCCTGGCGGACCGCATGCTGGGCGGTCGGCGGGCAGGTGCCCCCGCGCGGGTCGGGAGCGGCGGCGCAGTCGCCGATCGCCCAGACCGAGTCCATTCCCTGCACCCGCAGGTAGGAGTCGACCGGGACCCGGCCGCGCTCGTCGAGCGGCAGGTTCAGCTCGCCGAGGATCGGCTGGGCTTTGACGCCGGCGGTCCAGACCACGGTCCGCGTCGGCAGCACCTCGCCGGTGGAGATCCGGGCGCTGTCGGGGCCGACCTCCTCCAGCGTCGTCTCCAGCCGGATGTCGATGCCGCGGCCGCGCAGCTCGCGCAGGGCGTAGTCGGCGAGCTGGCGGTCGATCTCCGGCAGCACCCGGTCGGTCGCCTCGACCAGCACCCAGCGCATCCCGTGCAGGCGGGCGCGCGGGTAGCGCTCCATCGCGTCGGCGGCGAAGTCCTGCAGCTCGGCCAACGCCTCGAGGCCGGCGTAGCCACCGCCGACGAAGACGTAGGTGAGTAGCTGTTCGCGGCGGGCCGGGTCCTCGGTCGCGTTGGCTTCCTCCAGCGTCTCGACCACGTGGTTGCGCAGGTAGATCGCGTCGGCGAGGCTCTTGAAACCGACCGCGTGCTCAGCCAATCCGGGTACCGGCAGCACCCGCGAGACCGAGCCGAGCGAGAGCAGCAGCTGGTCGTACGGAACCGTCTCGACCTCGCCGTTCTTCGGCGTCAGCTCGACCGTCTTCGCCTCGGGATCGTGGCCGCTGATCTCGCCGAGCCGGATGTAGGTGCG
>DASSNA010000120.1:0-2572 GCA_035688445.1 Solirubrobacterales bacterium
GGGCACGCCGTGCGACCCGGATGACTGCGCGGTCTGCACCGGCGCGGAGTTGGAGCGCCGGGTCGAAGAGCTCGGGGCCGACCGGGTGGCCGCGGTGATCGTCGAGCCGGTCTTCGGCTCCGGTGGGGTGATCGTGCCGCCGCCCGGCTACCTGAAGCGCTTGCGCGAGATCTGCGACCGGCACGAGCTGCTGCTGATCGTCGACGAGGTGATCACCGGCTTCGGCCGCACCGGCACCTGGTTCGCCTCTGAGCACGAGGGTGTGATTCCGGACCTGATCACCTTCGCCAAGGGGGTGACGAGCGGTTACGTGCCCCTTGGGGGGGTGATCCTCAGCGATGCGCTCTGGGACCAAATGCGGGAGCCGGACGAGCGTCCCGGCGTCCTGATGCACGGGTTTACTCACTCCGGCCACCCGGTGGCCTGTGCGGTCGCGCTGGCCAACATCGCGGCGATCGAGCGCGAGGACCTGTTGGCTTCAGTGAGGCGGAAGAGTGAGGTCCTGGCCCTATTGGTCGCGCCGCTGCGCGATCACCCCGAGGTGGGGGAGGTACGGCAGGCGGGGCTGATAGTGGGGGTCGAGCTTGTCGCCGATAAGGCAACCCGGCAGCGCTGGCCGGCGGAGGCGGAGCGGGGTCGCAAGGCGGCGACGGAGGCGCGCAATCGGGGCCTGCTGACCCGGGGGCTGCTCGACGACATCCTTTGCCTGGCGCCGCCCTTCACGATCTCCGAGGAGATGATGGGGCGGGCGGTGGAGATCCTCGGCGAAAGCATCGAGGCGACCGCGGATCTCCACCCCTAGATGTAGTTACCCAGAACGTTGTTCCAACTCGGCGAGCCGAGCTGCGGGCGGTTGATGGCCGAGAGAGCCGTGTCGTCTCCTGAAGTTGTAATGGTCGAGCCAGCCGGATAGCGCTGCGGTGCGCTCCGCCGAGGAGCCGTAGATCGCTCCGTAGGCCCAGCGGTTGGTCAGCGTCTGGATGAAGCGCTCCGCCTTGCCGTTGGTGCGGGGGCGGTATGGGCGGGTGAAGAGGTGGCGCATGCCGAGCTCGCGACAGGCCTGCGCGTGCAGTCCGGAGCGGTAGCAGGAGCCGTTGTCGGAGAGCACCCGCTCGACCGTGACCCCCATGCCCTTGAACCAGGCCGCCGCACGGCGCAGGAAGCCGGCAGCCGTCGGCCCCTTCTCGTCGGGCAGGACCTCGGCGTAGGCGAGGCGGGTCGCGTCGTCGACGCAGACGTGAACGAACTCCCAGCCGGCCTTGCCGTGCCGCGCCCGCTCCTTGCGGGTCTCGACCTGAGTCCGGCGTTGCCCGGTTGCCCGGTGCCCCGCCGCGAGGATCCGCCCCAGCTTCTTGACGTCCACGTGGATCAGCTCGCCGGGCCGCTTGCGCTCGTAGCGGTTGGGCGGCTCGGGCGGCTCCAGCCGGCTGCGCTTGCCGAGGCCGATCCGCGCCAGCCACCTCGAGACCGTCGAGAGCGCCATCCCCAGCACCTCGGCGATCTCCGCCGCTGTCATCCGCAGCCGCCGCAGCGCCTCGATCGCCTCCAGGCGGTCGGCAGGCAGGCGCGAGGGGACCCGCTTCGGCGCCGAGCTGCGGTCGAGCAGCCCCGCCTCGCCTTCTGAGCGCCAGCGGCCCAGCCACTTGCGGGCGCTGCGCTCGCTGATGCCGGCGGCCTCGGCCGCCGCCATCAGCGACCAGTTCTCCTCTTCGATCCGCTGCACCAGCAGCTTGCGGCTGTTCGGGCAGGTGCGGGCGTTAGCGTGGATCCTCATCCGGTGTCCTCCTTGATCTGGGTGGGTCGCACCCCCAGCCTTCAAGGAGGCCCGGATGAACAACGTTGTGAGGAACTACACCTAGAGGTTCGATCCCGTTGCCCGAGCTCGGGGGTTGGGGCAGGTCCGTCGCCGTCCAGGCCGGCGGCGCAGTAGTGAAAGTCCCGTCCGACCCGTAAGCGACCCCCGCGGCATTCTTGGCAACCACGCGGAAGTGGTAGATCTGACCTCCAACCAGGCCAGACGCAGTAACGCTCACCCCGACCGCTGCCGCATCCAAGCCCGCGTCCCCCACTCGCACCGGGGCCTTGGCCCCGTAGGAGGCGCTCGGGCCATATTCGAAGTAGTAGGTGGTCTCGATCCCCTCGGGGTTTACCTGCCCTCTGAGGACAGCGTGCGAGATCGCGATGTCGGTCGCTTCGCCAGTGACCGCCTCCGGAGGCGTGGTGCCGATCACCCTGTCGACACCGGTGAAGGTCCCCGCCGAGTTCGTGGCGACGATCCGGTAGTGATAGGGCTTATTTCCTTCGAGTCCGGTCACCGCTTGGCTCAGCTCGACGTAGTCGGAGCCGTTGCCGACGGCGGCGGCGGGAACGGGCGCACTCTCGCCATAGGAGTCGGTCGGCCCATATTCAAAGCGGTAATCCGTCTCTAGGCCCTTGGGATTGACGGCACCGCGCAGGAGTACCGCGTCGGCCGCGACCCGCTTCGCATCCTCGGTAACCGCCACTGGCAGGAAGAAGGGCCCGTTCGGAGTGCCCCAGCCGGTCGGACCGTCGTAGCCGACGTCGCCCTGGC
>DASSNA010000122.1:0-4271 GCA_035688445.1 Solirubrobacterales bacterium
CTTCGACTTTTCCGGCCGGCATGCCTACAAGGGCGACGACGAAGGCGATCGCCATTGCCACCGCCATTCCGTAGAAGACCGTGCGCGAGGCGAGGGCGAAGTCGTGGGGGATGTTGTCGACGACCTTCTGGACTGCGCCGCTGACGTGCTGGTTACCTTCGCCACCGCCACCGCCACCGCCACCGCCCTGGCTGATCGCGTCGGCGATTTCGTCGGCGGCCTGCTTGGGGACGCCGTGGTCGGCGGCGGATGCCTCCAGGTTGGAGCGGTTCTCGAAGATCAGGATCGAGCCGAGGACGGCGAGGCCGAGGCTGGAGCCGAAGTTGCGGACGGTCTGGGTGATCCCGGTCGCCTCGCCGTAGCGGTCGCGCGAGACCCGGTTGAGCGCGTCGGTGTTGGCGGGGCTGAGGACGAGCCCGACCCCGGCCCCGGCGATGACGATGAAGTACCACTGGTCGGAGACCGAGAGTTCGGTCAGCGAACGGCCCCAGAGGAAGAAGCCGATCGCGGCGACGGCGCAGCCGACCACGACCGCTGGTCGCGCCCCGACCCGGTCGAGGATCTTGCCGCCCCATTGTGAGGCGGTGGCGAAGCCGGCGACGAAGATCAGTAGGTAGAGCCCGGTTTCCGAGGCACTTTCGCCGAGCGAGATCTGCGCGTACATGCTGGCGAAGAAGAAGAGCGGGACGAACGGGATCATCAGGAAGAAGAGGACGACGTTGTCGATCGCGAAGGCGCGGTCGCGGAAGACCGAGAGCCGCAGCAGCGGGTTCTCGACCCGCAGCTCGTAGCGGACGAAGGCTGCGAGTAGGGCGAGGCCGGCGACGATCGTGCCCCAGGTCGCCGGGCTGCTCCAGTGCCAGACGCTCGACTGCTGTAGCCCGAGCACGGCGAGCCCCATGCCGGCGGTGATCAGCATCGCGCCGCGGTAGTCGAGAGGCGCCGGGTGCTTCTCGTCGGCCGGCTTCGATTTCGCGATCAGAATCAGGGCGACGATCGCGACCGGGATGTTGACCCAGAAGATCGCCACCGGCCAGCGGGCCGATCGAGGTGAGGCCGCCGGCGATTGCGAAGAAGATCGCCATCGCCCGGCCACGCTCGCGCACGGGGAAGGCGTTCAAAACAATTGCCAGCGCCGCTGGGAACATGATCGCCGCGCCGGCGCCCTGGATCACCCGGAACGTGATCAGCCAGGCCTCGTCGAGCGAGCCGGTCGGGGTGGCGCCGCAGAGGGCGGAGGCGGTGGCGAAGACGATCACGCCGCGAGGATCAGCTTGCTGTTCTGACTGGACGTGTCGTTCATGCGCCGCCCTTACCGCGCGGACGGCGAATCCTCCCCGCTCTCCGATATTCTCGCGGCCGCATGCCTCCCGTCTTCTGGCTAGGCCTCGGAATCGCGGCCACCATCTTCTTCATCGGCGCCATTTCCGGCGCCCGCTCGCGCACGGCCACGCTGGCCAGCGGCGCCGCGATGGGCGCCTACCTCGGCGTCATGGCTGCGTTTCCCTTGCTCGCCATCGGCCTCGCCACCGCTTAGCGCGCTCGATTGAAGAGGCTGCCCCAGGGGTAGGCGAAGTCGCATGACCAACGCGACCCAAACCCCTGCCCTGACCCTCCATGACGGCGTCGAGCTCCCCCAGCTTGGGTTCGGGGTCTTCCAGATCCCGCCGGACGAGACGCAGGAAAAGGTCGAGGAAGCGCTGGGAGTTGGCTACCGCCATATCGACACCGCCGCCGCCTACCGCAACGAGGCGGGCGTGGGGGCGGCGATCGCCGCCAGCGGCGTGCGGCGCGAGGACGTCTTCGTCACCACCAAGCTCTGGAACTCCGAGCAGGGCTACGACTCGACCCTGCGCGCCTTCGAGAAGAGCCTCGAGCGGCTCGGCACCGGCAACGTCGACCTCTACCTGATCCACTGGCCGCTGCCGGGCAAGGACCTCTTTCTCGACACCTGGCGCGCCTTCGAACGGATCCGCGAGGAAGGCGGCGCCCGCTCGATCGGCGTCTCCAACTTCCGCGTCGAGGACCTCGAGCGGCTCGAGCGCGAGGCCGAGCAGCTGCCGACCGTGAACCAGATCGAGCTGCATCCGCGCCTGCAGCAGGCCGAGCTGCGCGCCTGGCACGCCGACCACGACATCGCCACCGAGGCCTGGAGCCCGCTGGCCCAGGGCGACCTGCTCGAAGACGGGACGCTGGCAACCGTCGCCGCCCATCACGAACGCTCGCCCGCGCAGGCGATCCTCCGCTGGCACCTGCAGGTCGGCAACGTCGTCATCCCCAAGTCAGTCACCTCGAGCCGCATCCGCGAGAACTTCGAGCTCTTCGACTTCGCTCTCAGCGAGGACGACATGGCCGCGATCGAGCGGCTGGACTCCGGCGAGCGGGTCGGGCCCGATCCGAGCACTTTCGACTTGGCTTAGCGGCCGGCGGGTCCTGTCTCCGATCGGGGGCTCTCCCTACCGGGAGAGTCCTCCCGATCGTCGCCACCCGCCGGAGGGGCCGTCCTGGCTGAAAGGATTGGCCGCGTGGCCAGTGGTGGAAAGGCGGAGGCGCCGCGGACCGAGAAGGTGCTGCCGGGGGTCTGGCGGTTGCGGCTTCCGCTTCCCTGGCCCGGGGTGCCGCACGGCAATGCCTGGGCAGTTGCGCATGACGGCGGCGTCGTCATGTTCGACACCGGCATCGGCGGCAAGGGGAAGCTGCGGCAGCTGGACCTGGCGCTGGCGCAGGCGGGGTTCGGGGTCGAGGACGTCCGCCTCGTCGTCTGCACCCACTCGCACACCGACCACTACGGCCTCGGCGGGGCGATCGTCGAGGCGGCCGGCTGCGAGCTCTGGATGCACCCGCGCTGGGAGCACGTGCGGCTGCTCGCCGACGACCCGGCGGCGGCGCTCGAGCAGCGGCTCGAGGTGGCGCGCCAGAGCGGGGTGCCGCCGGCTTCGCTGGAGCGCTACCGGGAGGCGCGCAGCGGCGACACCGAAACCGGCATCGACCTGATCAAGGAGCCCGACCGCGAGCTCGTGCCCGGGGTGGAGGTCGAGACCGACCTCGGCACCTGGCAGGTGATCGAGACGCCCGGCCACGCGCCCTCGCACGTCGTCCTCCACCAGCCCGAACGGCGGCTGCTGATCTCCGGCGACCACCTGCTCGGGCGCACCGTCCTCTTCTTCGACCACGGTCACAGCCCCGACCCGGTCGGCGAATTCCTCGCCAGCCTCGACCGGGTCGAGCCGCTCGACGTCGGCCTCGTCCTGCCGGGGCACGGGCGCACCTTCCGCGACCCGGAGGCGAAGATCGCCGAGTCCCGCCGCCAGGTCATCGAGCTGCTGGAGAAGGTGCGCGAGGCGCTCGGCCAGGGCGAGAGGACCGCGTTCGAAATCGTTGCCGACATCATCGGCCCCGACGGCGTCAAGACCCCGGCCAGCGCCTGGGTCCTGCAGATCGTCCTCTCCTGCCTCGACCACCTCGCGATCGCCGGCGAGGTGCGGACGATCGACGGCACCGACCCGCAACGCTGGGCGCTCACGTAGCCTGTCGGGCGATGGCGAGCTTCACTTACGAGCGCCAGGTGGCCGCCCCGCCCGAGATCGTCTTCGACGTCCTCACCGACCACCGTCGCTATCCCGAGATCACGCCCCTGCGCAAGGCCGAGCTGGAGCGCGAAGGCGAGCCGGCGCCGAACGGCCTCGGCGCGATCCGGGTGCTCAGCGCGATGCCCGGGCCGCCGATGCGCGAGGAAGTGATCGCCTACGAGCGGCCGCGCCGCTTCTCCTACACGATCCTCTCCGGCCTGCCGTTCCGCGACCACGTCGGCACCGTCGAGCTGAGCCCGAGCGGCGGCGGCACCAAGGTCGTCTACGCGATCGTCACCACGCCGACGCTGCCGGTCGGCGGCTTCGTCGCCATCGCCGTCCTCAAGCAGGCGATCAAACAGCTGCTGGGCGGCGTCTCGAAAGAGTCCGAGCGCCGCGCTGCGGATGCGCGCTAAGCGCTTCCTCGATCTCCACCTCTGGCACCGCTCCAACCGGCTGCTGGCCGTGGCCCTGCTCGCGCTGGCGATCGTCGTCAGCGGCGCGATCGTCGGATATGAGCTGCTGAAGCGGCCGGCCGACGTCCACAACGAAGAAGCGATCCGCCATTTCAAGCCGCAGAAGCCGCCGCCGCCGAAGCAGCCGCAGACGGTCAACTGGCCGGTCTACGGGTTCAACTCGGCCCGCACCCGCTACCTGCCGGTGAAGGGGCTGAAGCCGCCCTTCGACAAACTCTGGCGCTTC
>DASSNA010000126.1:0-2043 GCA_035688445.1 Solirubrobacterales bacterium
GGCGGAAAGCCACTCCGGCAGGAGAGAGAGCGCCGAGATGCGGCTTTCGATGTCGAGTCTAACATGGCCCGCAACGAGCTGGCAGGTACCTTGCTTGAGATAGGGGCAGGGCATGCGTCGCGCATCGCCCCCGCAGTTGAATGGACGTGCCTCCCCGCTGAGCTGACCTCGCGGGTTGCCATCAGGGAAGGCACGGGCCTCACCGGAAAGGAGATTTTCATGGACCATCACAAGCGAACCCTGACCGGCATTCTGGCCGTTGCGGCTCTGGCGATAGGCCTCCTGGCAGCAGGGCCGGCGGTAGCTGCCACGGTGAACCTCGAAGGCGTCGTCATGGGCGGTCCCGAGCCGGAGTGCGTGCTCGTCCGGGACCATCAGGGCAACTCCTTCGTTCTCGAGGGCACCGGCTGGTACGGCATCATCGGCAACGACTACGTCCGACTGGAAGGGACGATCGTCCCCGAGAACCGCTGCGGTGTTACCAGCGGTATCCAGGTCTCCAACGTCACGACCATCTGGCGCGACGACACCCACAAGGTGATCGTCTACGAGCGGTCGAAGGCGGGCAGGTTCGAGGACTGGGTACGAGCCCACCGCGAGCATGAGTGGAGAGAGTGGGAAGAGGCGCACCACATCCCGCCTCCGCCTCCGCAGCAGTAAGAACCAGAGTTGAGACCTACCTACCAGGCTCCGCGGCCGGGTCAAGCTCCTGCGAGCGGCCCGGCGGCGGAGCCGCGGCTCAGGCCCGCTCCGCGAGCTCACGGCGGAGGCGGGCGATCTCCTCTTCAGCGGCCTGGCGGGCCGCCCCCGCCGCGGCGGCGCGAGCTGCGGCGGCCTGGCGGGCCGTGGACTCCTCGGCAGCGCGACGCTCCGCCTGGAGCCGCAACCGGCGCTCCTCCTTGCTGGTGGGTAACGCCTCCCCCGTGGCCAGATCGAAAAGCCGCAGGTGTTCGCCCTCCCGCCGCAGCTTGAGGCCCGTCGTCTCGCTGGTCAGCGCTCCCTCTGCAGCCGGCTCGATCGCCCGGTAAACACCCCTGTGGAGGCGAAAACCCTGGAAGCTGGGAGCCAGGTACTCCCGGAGGGGATCGAACAGGAAGTACTCCTCCACCCCGAGCCGGGCGTAGACAACCTTCTTCTCCACATCCTCGCGCCGCGAGCTGGCCGACGTCACCTCGATCACCAGCGAGGGCACCCGCCCCTCCTCCCAGAGCTTGTAGGTACGCCGCAGCCCCTTGGCCACGCCCTGGACCAGGAACACATCCGGGCAGACCACCGCCCTGCGGTCACCGCGCACATAGTAGAGCAACAGGTCGCCCGCCACATACACGTCGGGGCGGTCCTCATACCGGGTGTCGAGCGCGTAGATGAGATCGACGATCTCAGTGCGGTGGACGTCGCTCTCTCCCAAGGGCCTCCCGTCGGATTCCGGATAGTCGATATCGCGCTGGAGCGGAATTGCGGCCATAGGATATTTCCCTTTCCGGAGGAAAGCTACCCGGCGGGAGAGAGGGGCGCCGAGGTGCGGCTTTCGATGTCGAGTCTAGCACGCGAGGACGGGGCCGCTGCGGATATCGCGACTACGCTACAGTCGCGGCGTGTCCGAGCTCCCCATCGTCGTGGTGGTCGGCGCCGGCGCCGCCGGCATCGCGGCCGCGATCTTCGCCGCCGGATCTGCCGGAGATGGCTGCCGCGTCGTCCTCGTCGAGCGCACCCCCGACGGCGGCCGGAAGATCCTGGTGAGCGGCGGCGGGCGCTGTAACGTGCTCCCGGAGCGCGCGGCGCCCGAGCGCTTCGTCACCGACTCCTCTCCCAACACCCTGCGCAAGATCCTCCTCTCCTGGCCGCTCGCCGAGCAGCGGCGGTTCTTCGAAGCGGAGGTCGGCATCCCGCTCGCTCTGGAGGCGGAGAGCGGCAAGCTCTTTCCCGCCTCGAACCGCGCCCGCGACGTCCGCGACGGCCTGCTCGCCCTGGCCGCCCGGCGCGGCGTCGAGCGGCGTTTCGCGGCACGGGTCTCGGGAATCGAGCCGCGCGCGCCCGGCGGCT
>DASSNA010000131.1:0-2710 GCA_035688445.1 Solirubrobacterales bacterium
AAGCGCAAGCGCGAAAACCATTCGCTTTTCGTGCTCCGCATTGCTTGCCCTTCGGTCGTTGCATCGGGCTCTGTCGAGCAGTCAGCGCAAACAGGCAAACCGTGCGGGGCTTCCTATAAATGGCTCCTTTCTAGTCGCAGATGGTCAGGATTGATTGTGATGCGGTTTAGGCGAGCCTGCTCGCGCTGGAACCGCTCGACAGAGACCCGACGTAGCAGTTACTTCCAAGGGATCGCCAGGGGCGATCCCTTGACATCGCTGGTTGCTTCATTCGCTACTCCTTTTCCTTGGTTGTTCCAAAGTCGAGCGACTCTGCTCGACTACTGAAATTATGTCAGCCGAGGCAGCGGGCGCGAACGGGTTGCGCGACAAAAACGCAGTGCGCCGGTACACCCGGTGAGCCGTCGGAAATCGAGGGATTGAGGTGTCAGTCGCCGCGGCTGATCGCGTAGACCGTGACCGGGTCGCCGAGCAGATTGTCGGGGCGGAGCGGGGCCATGCCGAGGCGCTCGGCGACGGCGATCGAGGCGGTGTTGTCGGGACGGATCATCGCCGTGAAATAGGGAGCATCGAAGCGGGGGAACCCCCATTCGAGGACCGCCCGCGCCGCCTCGGTGGCGATTCCCTTGCCGCGGGCCTCAGGCTGCAGCGCCCAGCCGAGCTCGGTCTCCTCGAACTGCCCCCAGTACTTCAGCCCGCTGCGGCCGAGGAACGCCCCGCTTTCCCGGTCTGCGATCGCCAGGCGGCCGTGGCCCCGCTCCTCCCATTCCTCCCAGCTCGAGCGCACCCATTTCTCCAGCCAAGCGCGGTCGGGGGAACCCATGAACTGGGCGACCAGCGGGTCGGCGTGGAGGCGGACCATTTCGTCGAGGTCGTCCATCGTGATCGCCCGCAGCCGCAGGCGCTCGGTCTCGATCGAATCAGGCGATGACATCGAGCAGCTCCAGGTGGCTGTCGAGGACGACGTCGGCCTCCTCCCCGGCCTTGGGGTCGTCGTGCATGCCGCGATAGCGGGCGGTCCGCATCCCGAGCGCGGCGGCGCCGGCGACGTCGGTGCGGCGCAGGTCGCCGACGTGCATCGCCGCGCCGGGCTCCGCCCCCAGCGCGCCGAGCGCCGCTTCGAAGATCTGCGGCGAGGGCTTGTAGTGACCGACCTCGTCGGAAAAGGCCCAGCCGGAGAAGTGCCGGAGCAACCCCTCGCGCTCGAGCAAGCCTCGCAACAGCTCACCGCGGGTGAAACCGACGTCGCAGACAATCCCGATCCGGACCTCGCGCTCGACCAGCGCCAGAAGGACCGTGTCGATGTGGGGCGAGAGCTCCAACTCCGCCTCCCTCCCGGCCCCGAGAAACGCCTCAGACACCAACTCTTCCGCCGCCCCCTCGACGCCCAAGGCGCGGACCAGCATCGCCGCCGCCTCGCGCGGGTGCAGGTGATCGCCCGCAGCCCACGAGTCCTCCCAGCTCTGCCCCACCTCTTCCAGGCTCCTCGTCAGCAACTCCGCCTCGACCTCGATCCCGCATTCCTCGCAGGCCGCCGCCACCGCCTGCCGCCGTGCCTCTGTCATCGCCCCCGGCGGCACTCGGGCGATGGTGTTCCAGAAGTCGAAGGTAACGGCTTCGATCACGCCTCCATTGTGGATGACTAGCGCTTTCTGAGAACTCAGACGTTCTTGCTCTTTGGGACGCGGCAGACGAGACTCGGGCGGTGAGCGAGGCAACTGGATCGATACAGGTCGGCACCTTCACCCTGACGGTGGGCGGTGCCGGCGGCACCAGCGTGCAGTCTGGCTCTACGCCCGCGGCCGAAGGGACCGGCACCCTGGCGCAGGCGCTGGTGGAGCCGGAGGCGAAGGAGCCGAGCAAGGCCGAGGCGGCGGCCGAAACGATCGAGGACGCATCGGGCGTCACCGCCAAGTGCGAACGCGCGGTCACCCTCAGCAAAGAGGTGAGCGAAGGCAAGGTGTTCGATCCCGACCAGCTCGGGGCGGAGGTTGGGGCGCTGCTCGACTTGCTCGAAAAGCTCGACCGCAAGGGCAGGCACAAAGACGCGCTGCGACTGGCCCGGGCGCTGGCCACCTTGCTGATGCTGCTGCGGCGCTGGCAGAAGCTGTTGCAGACGCTGCGCACCGCCCTCGGCGCCGCCGAAAAGCTGGACGACCTCGACGCGATTGCCTGGGCGAAGAACGAGCTCGGCGCTTTGCGGCTCGTCGGCGGTGACGTCAGAGGGGCGGAGCGCGACCTCCACCAAGCGCGGGAGATCCGCGAAAGGATCGGCGACCGGCGCGGGCTGGCAACGACCAACCGCAACCTAGGGGCGCTCTGCGAGCAGCTGCAGCAGATGCTTCACCGGGAAGAACTGGTGCGCTCCGGCGCGGAGCGCGACCAGGGCTCGATGCGCGCCGAGTCCCGCCGCCCGAGCTTCCTGCGCCTGCTCCTGCTGGCGGTGCTCTTCGCATTTGGGTTCGCGGGCGGCGTTCTTGCAAGCAATGCTGGCAGCGGCAAGCCAGCCGATTTCCACGGCGTCGGGGGCGGACCCCATCCAACGACCACCACTCCTGGCGGCACGACTACTAACCCCGGTGACACGACCACCAGCCCCGGGGAAACGACCACGACGACGGAACCAACGACGACGACCGGTCAGAGCAAAGTGGAACTGCTGAAGCTCGAAGAACAGAAGCGGCACGAAGAAGAACGACAGGCGAAGGAA
>DASSNA010000132.1:0-7110 GCA_035688445.1 Solirubrobacterales bacterium
GGGTTGACACAGGACGTCTCATGCCGCCTCCATCCGGCCGAGAACCACGCGCTCGATCCCGGCCAAGTCCCGCCGCGCCTCCACCGCGCCGAACCCCGCCGCGCGAACGAGCTCCGTCACCGCCAGCGCCTGTCCCTCCCCCACCTCAACCGCGAGTGCTCCTGCCCTTTGTTCCGCATAGCGGTTAAAAAGTCCGGCGGACCCTGGGATGAAGGCGCGGTAGGCGTCGAGACCGTCGGGGCCGGCGAGGAGGGCCTCGCGCGGCTCCCACTGGGTGACCTCGGGTTGGAGCGAGGGCCAGTCGCGCTCAGCGACATAAGGGAGGTTGGCGAGGACGAGGTCGTAACCGGCGTCGGAGCCAGGATCGTCGACGGGCGGCAGCGTTCCTTCGTGAAAGCGCACGCGCTCCGCGAGACCCAAGAGTTCGGCGTTGGCGCGGGCGACTTCGAGCGCCCCAGGCGACGTATCGGTCGCGGTCACTTCGCACTCGGGCAGCTCGTCGGCGACCGAGAGCGCGATCGCGCCCGAACCGGTACCGACGTCGAGCACCTGGGCCGGCTGCAACTCCAGCGCCACTTCGACCAGCAGCTCGGTCTCGGGCCGCGGCACCAGCACCCGCCGGTCGACCGCCAACTCGAGCCGCCGGAAGCCTTTGCGGCCAAGGATGTAGGCGACCGGCTCGCGCCGCAACCGCCTCCGCACCAGCTCGCCAAACCTCCGCCCCGCGGCTGCCGGTACCTCCGCCCCGGCCTCGGCCATCAACGCAGCGCGTCCGCACCCCATCGCCTCACCCAGCAGCAGTTCCGCATCCAGCCGCGGCTCGTCGACTCCCGCCGCCGCCAACCCATCGGTGGCCGCAGCAAGCGCGTCGCGAACGGTCGCGGCGGTCATCGTCGCCACGGCACTCAGGCCGCTGCCGAGGCGGCCGCCTCCAACCTCTGTCGCTTCTCCTCGGCGGCAAGCGCATCAGTGAACTCGCCGAGCGCGCCCGCCAGCACCCCGTCGAGGTTGTGCGAGGTGAGCTTGATCCGGTGGTCGGTGACCCGGCCCTGGGGGAAGTTGTAGGTGCGGACCTTCTCCGAGCGCTCGCCGGTGCCGACCTGGGCCTTGCGCTCGGAGGCGATCTTCGCCTGCTGCTCGGCCAGCTCGCGCTCGTACAGCCGCGCCCGCAGCACCCGCATCGCCCGGTCCTTGTTCTGCAGCTGGGACTTCTCGTCCTGCATCGAGACGACGATCCCGGTCGGTTTGTGGGTGATCCGCACCGCCGAGTCGGTGGTGTTGACCGATTGACCGCCCGGCCCGGAGGAGCGGTAGACGTCAATCTGTAGGTCGTTCTGGTCGATCTGCACCTCGACCTCCTCTGCCTCGGGGAGGACGGCGATCGTCGCGGTCGAGGTGTGGATGCGGCCCTGCGACTCGGTCTCCGGCACCCGCTGCACGCGGTGGGTCCCGCCCTCGTACTTGAAGACCGAGTAGGCGCCCTCGCCCTTGACCTCGAAGGTGACCTCCTTAAAGCCGCCCGCCTCCGAGGGTGACTGCGAGAGCACCTCGGTGGCGAAGCCGCGCTCATCGGCGTAGCGGCCGAGCATCTTGTAGAGGTCGCCGGCGAAGAGCGCTGCCTCGTCGCCGCCGGTGCCGGCGCGGATCTCGACGATCACGTTTTTGGCGTCGTTGGGGTCGCGTTCGACCATCGCCAGGCGGATCTCCTCTTCCAGCGCCTCCAGCTGCGCCGGCGCCTCCTCGACGACCCGTTGCAGCTCCTCGTCCTCGCCCTCAGCGAGCAGCTCGCGCGCGCCCTCGAGGTCGTCGTGGAGCGTGCGCCAGCGCCCCGCCAGCTCGTGGGCGGGCTGCAGCTCGCGGTACTCGCGCCCGACCGCCGCGTAGCGTTCGCGGTCGGCGATCACCTCGGGGTCCGACATCTGCGCCTCGAGCTCGCCGAAGCGCGCCTCTATCTGCTCGACCAGCTGCTCGATCATGGTTCGAAGACTAGAACGGGAGCGTCGCTAAGCGACGATCTCGATGTGGGGCTTTTTCGCCGCCTCCTCGGGCGTCTCCCGGGCGAGCACGGCGTTGAGGGAGGCGATCGCCACCGCGAGCTGTTCTTCGTCGGGCTCGCGGGTGGTGAGGTTCTGCAGCATCAGACCTGGCCACATGATCGCCCGCACCCAGGCTTTGCGGCGGTTTTTGCCGGCCCACTTGATTACCTCGTAGGAGAGGCCGGCGATCAGCGGGATGCCGAGCACCCGCGAGGCCAGCAGCCAGTACCAGGCGGGAAGCCCAAGTGGAGCGAAGACGAAGATCGCCAGCACCATCACGATCAGCAGGAAGCTGGTGCCGCAGCGCGGGTGCAAGCGCGAGTAGAGCTTCGCCCGGGCGGGGACCAGTTCATCTTCGGCCTCGTAGCAAGAGATCGTCTTGTGCTCGGCGCCGTGGTACTCGAAGACGCGGCGCAGGTCCGGCATTTTGCTGATCGCGGCGATGTAGCCAATGAAGATCCCCGTCCGCAGGACCCCCTCGATCAGCCAGAAGAGGAAGGGAGAGCCGAGCTGGTCCTTGATCAGGCTGGTGAGGCCGACCGGGACGACGAAGAAGAGGCCAATCGCGAACAGCATCGAGAGCACGATCGTCAGGCCCCAGACCCAGCCGCCGATTTCTTCCTTCTGGCCCTCCTCGTCCTCGTCCAGCTGCGCGTTGGCCGAAATCGCCAGCGCCTTGAAGCCGATCTTCAGCGACTCGCCGAGGGCGACGACGCCGCGGATCACCGGCAGGCGCCAGGCGCGGTGCCGCTGCGCCCAGGGGACGAGCTGCTCGGACTCGACCTCGATCTGCCCCTCGGGGGTGCGGACCGCGACCGCCCAGACCGAGATGCCGCGCATCATCACGCCCTCGAGCACCGCCTGACCGCCGACCGGGGCGTCGCGCTTGGCGACCAGCGCCCCATCGGGCATGCGCAGCGGGTCTCCTCCGTTGGCGGAGGAGCGAGTGTCAGATGCCAGTGCCGAGCCCGAGGGCGGGCTCACGGGCTACTTCCCAGCCCTGTGCTTGGCGGCGCGGCGCTGGAAGCGCTCGACGCGACCGCCGGTGTCGACCAGCTTCTGCTTGCCCGTGTAGAACGGGTGGCACTCGGAGCAGAGCTCGACGTGCAGATCGGCCTCGGTCGACCGCGTGTAGAACTGGTTGCCGCACGAGCAGTGCACGTTGGCAAGCGTGTATTCGGGGTGGATTCCTGCCTTCATCTCCACCAAGTCTAGAGAACCGGGCAAGCCGTGCCGATACGACCGTGTGAGTACCTATCGCCAGGCCTCAGAAATGGGCAAGTTCACCGCTTTGAAGGGCGGGATCGGGGCCCTGCTCTTCGGCGGGACGGCGCTCGTGATCCTCTACGACTGGATCGGGGTCGGCGGCTCTGACCTGAATACGGTCTTCAACGGCGGCCTCTATGACGCGGTCATCTTCTGCGCCGGCCTCGCCTGCTTGACCAGAGCCCGGGCAGGTGGCAAGGAGCGCGGGGCCTGGCTTGCGCTCGCCGCTGCGATCTTCGCCTGGGCGGCCGGCGAGATCTACTGGACCCTCTACATCGAAGGCAACCCGTCGGCTCCCTATCCCTCGCCAGCCGATATCGGCTACCTCGCCTTCTATCCGCTGGCGATCGCCGGGCTTTACCTGCTGGTCCGTGCCCGCGCCCACGAACTCGACCCGCGGCTCTGGATGGATGGCTTAATTGCGGCGTTAGGGACGGGAGCATTGGGCGCGGCTCTGATCTTCGAGTTCGTCGCCGACCGGACCACCGGTAGCAACCTGCAGGTAGCAACGACCCTCGCCTATCCGCTCGGCGACATCGTTCTCCTCTCGCTTGTCGTCGGGGTCATCGCCCTCACCCGCTGGCGGCCCGGCAGAACCTGGTCGCTGCTGCTGGCTGGCCTGGCAACGATGGCCGCCGCCGACGTCCTCTTCACGCTGCAGTCCTACGAAGCGACGCTGCCCGGCGGCGACTGGGTGGAACCGATCTACCTGCTCTCGGCGCTGTTCATCGGAGCCGAGGTCTGGCAGCCAGAGGCGGAGAAGATCCAGCCGGAGGCCCGCTTCGACGGCTGGCGAGAGCTGATCGTGCCGGGAATCGTCGCGGTGACGATGATCGGCCTCGTCGTCCTGCAGTACTTCAACCACGCCAGCGCCCTAACCACCTTGCTCTGGTCGGCGACGATGCTGGCAGTGGTGACTCGGCTGGCGATGAGCGTGCGCGCGAACAAGCGCCTGCTCGAACAGGTCCGCACCGACCATCTGACCGGCCTTGGCAGCCAGGCGCGCCTGCAGATCGACCTGCCCAAACGCTGCGAGCACGCCGCAGAGGAACCGCTGACGGTGATAATGCTCGACCTCAACGGCTTCAAGCGCTACAACGACACCTTCGGCCACCCCGCGGGAGACAAGATCCTCGGGCGACTAGGAGCGCAACTGCGCACGGCGGTCGAGCCGGAGGCGAGCGGCTACCGGCTCGGTGGTGACGAGTTCGTCGTCCTTATCGCCGGCGCGGGGCACGACCGCGACGCAGTCGCGAAGCGGGCGGCGGAAGCGCTCAGTGCCCGCGGCAAGGGCTTCGACCTCAGTGCCGCCTGGGGCATGGCCTCGGTTCCGCAGGAGGCCAGCTCGGCCGCCGAGGCGATGCAGCTCGCCGACGTGCGGATGTACGCGCAGAAGGAGTCGCGGCGCCTTGCCTCGCCGCTAGGGACGCTCGACCGCGAAGCCCTCCAAGAGACCCACTAGAACGGCGGTCACCTCGGCCCGGCCGCCGGGCCGCTCGTCGCGGGCGAGCAGCATCGCCGCCTCGTCCAGCGCCCCCATCAGCAGGTGGGCGGTCGGCCCCACCGGCAACTCGCGGATCTCCCCAGCCTCTATCGCCGCGGCGAGGCTGGCTTCGATCAAGCCGAGGCCGTTGGCGGCGCCGATCTCGCGCCAGCGCTCCCAGCCCAGCACGGCGGGGGCGTCGTGGAGGGCGATCTGGCGCAGCTCCGGCTTTGCGCACTCGTCGAGGAAGGCCTCCACCCCGGCCTTCATCGCCTCCAGCGGGCTTTCGAGCTCGGAGCCGAGGACGATGCGGGCGACCCGCTCGGTCGACTCGGCCTCGATCCGTTCGTAGGCCGCCTCCAGCAGGCTCGCCTTGTCGCCGAAGTGGTGGTAGAGGGCGCCGCGGGTGACGCCAGCGGCGCGCACGATCTCCTCCGTCCCCACCTCGTCGTAGCCGCGCTTGGTGAAGAGCTCGCGGGCAGCCGCGATCAGCGCCTCGCGGGTGGCTTCGGTTCGTTCGGCCTGCGTTCTTCTTACATGCATGCTGTACGTATGTTACTTTCTCGGGACATCGTGAAGGCAGAAACCAGGAGGTAATCGTGACGGACGAGCGCAAGGAAATACAGCTTCCAGCGGGGACGATCCGCTACCGCGAGGCCGGGGTGGGCAAACCGATCGTTTTCGTCCACGGCTACCTCGTCGACAGCCGGCTTTGGGACGGCGTAGTCGACCGACTCTCCGACCGCTTCCGCTGCCTCGCTCCCGACTGGCCGATCGGCGCCCAGCAGGTGGCGATGAACCCGGATGCCGACCTCTCCCCTCCCGGGATCGCCAAGCTGATCGCCGATTTCCTGACCAAGCTCGAGCTGGAGGACGTGACGATCGTCGGCAACGACTCCGGCGGCGCGATGTCGCAAGTCCTCGTCACCACCTACCCCGACCGGATCGGCCGCCTGGCGCTGACCAACTGCGACACCCACGAGAACTTCCCGCCCGGGATCTTCAAGGCGATGCCGCCGCTGGCGAAGCTGCCCGGCGGCATGTTCGTGCTCTCGGCGCCGTTCCGCATCCCCGCCGTCGCCCGCCGCGCCTTCGCCCCCTTCGCGCGGACCAAGATCCCCAACGAGCTGATCGCCTCCTGGATGCGTCCCGCAACCAAGGACTCCGCCGTGATGCGGGACGCAAAGAAGGTAACGGCCGGGATGAACAAGCGCTACACGCTGGCAGCGGCCGAGAAGCTGCGCGACTCCCAACTCCCGATCCGCCTCCTCTGGGCCCCCGGCGACAAGTACTTCCCGATCTCCTACGCCGAACGCCTCGCAAGCGAAGCCGGCAACGCCAACATCGTCCAAATCCCCGACGCCAAAACCTTCGTCCCCCTCGACCAGCCGAGTCGAGTAGCCGACGAGATCGCCAAGTTCATCGAGACCTCCTGAGAGTTCCGTGGTTCCTTTGTCGTGTATGAGCGGACAAAGGAACCACGGAACAGAGCTGACCGCGCAGTTTGCGGGTTTGGCCTAATGCTCAAAAACGAACAAGCGTTCCCAAATGATCGGAAAGAGCATATTTTTCGTCCGACGGGCTGGGGAGCATTCGGCAACCCCACTACAGGACGGAGTGCGATGTCCAAGCAAATCTTCGACCAGCAGCGGCCCAAGAGCACGATGGCGCAACGCCTCGACGAAGCCTTCGCCGGCTGCGATCAGTGGACCGTCGTCGCGGCGCCGCCTCGGCGCAGCAGCCTCGACGTCAGCCCGCGGGCCTCGAGCAGTTCGAGGATCTTTGACAGGGCGGCGGCGGTACGGACCCAGGAGCCCGACGCGCTGTAGAAGTCGGCGTCGTGCAATAGGACGACGTCACCGGCCTCAATGCCGGTGGTTACGCGACGGGTGATCGACTCCGGCGTCGCCCATCTGTCCCAGTCCCTCCCCCACTTCGACCAGAGGACCGGCCGCCAGCCGCGTCCGCGCACAGCGCGCAACCCTGAAGCGCTGAAGATCCCGTAGGGAGGACGGTAGTCGGCGATCGCCTGCCCGCTCGCCTCCTCGATCGCCGCCCGGCCCCGCTCGGCGTCCTCCAGCAGCATCCGCGGCGTCAGCCGCAGCTGGTTGCGGTGGCGGTGGCAGTGGAGCTCGACCCGGTGGCCGGCGGCGACGATCTCGGCCGCGAGTGACGGCCGCTGCTCCACCTGCTCGCCGGCGAGGAAGAAGGTCGCCTGCGCCCCGTGCTCGCGCAGCGTCTCCAGCACGATCGGCGTGCCGTGGGGGTGCGGCCCGTCGTCGAAGGTGAGCGCGACGCCGTTGAGATCGTCCTGGCTCAAGACAA
>DASSNA010000133.1:0-3741 GCA_035688445.1 Solirubrobacterales bacterium
CTAGGGGACTCCATCGGGCGCGATTGTAGGCTCCGCGGTCCGATGCCCGAAGCCGAGGCCCAGACCTGTTACCGCCATCCCGACCGCGAGACCCGTGTCTCGTGCTCCTCCTGCGGGCGGCCGATCTGCCCTGAGTGCATGACGCCAACTCCGGTTGGGATGCGCTGCCCCGAGTGCGCCAGCCAGCGGACGCGGGTGGTGCGGAACCCGACGGGCACTCCCGGGCCGGACGCCGCGCCCGCCACCTACGCCCTGATCGCGATCAACGTCGTCGTCTTTCTGGTCGAGATCGCGCAGGGAGCCGGCGGGTTCTTCCAGCTGGGGCTGAGCCGTTTCATCGTCGACTTCGCGCTGTTCGGCCCCTCCGTCGCCGAAGGTGAGTGGTACCGGCTCGTGACCAGCGGCTTCCTCCACGGCGGGCTCTTCCACCTCGGCCTCAACATGTTCCTGCTGCTGGTGCTTGGGAGGATGCTGGAGCCGGCGCTGGGAACTCCCCGCTTCCTCGTGCTCTACTTCGCCTCGCTGCTGGCTGGATCGTTCGGCGCCCTGCTGCTCGATCCGAACGCTCTCACCTACGGCGCCTCGGGTGCGGTCTTCGGGCTCGCCGGAGCGGCTTTCGTGATCGCCCGAGGGCGGGGCCTGGATGCACTGGCCGGCGAGATCGGCTTCCTCATCGTCTTCAACCTCGCGTTCACCTTCATCTACCCGCACATCAGCATCGGCGGGCACCTCGGCGGCCTGGTCGGCGGCGTCCTCTGCGCGCTGGCGATCGTCGCCGGCGAGAAAGGGATGCTCGGACGCAACCGGCACCTGGTCGAGATCGCGGCGATGGTCGCGGTCGCCGTCGTCGCGGTGCTCGGCTCGCTTGTCGTCGCTGAGATGCCGCCGTCGGCGGCCGGTCGCGGTACCGGTGCCCGCAGGGCGATGAAGTCGACGCTCCCCGGCGGATCGACGAGGTCGGGATGGAGGATGTGGCCGAGCAGCTCGACCCCGTCGACGAGGCGCGGTCCCGGGTCGCAGAAGAGCGTCCCGTCGACGGCGAAGAGCCGGGACGCGCCGAGGTCGGCGATCCGCTCCCAGTGCTCCATCGACTGCGCCCGGGCGGCGTCGAGCGGCACTTCGGGCATCACCACGACCACGTCGGCACCCAGGCTTTCCAGCTCGCCCCAGCCGACCTTGGGCGGGTTCAGCCCCGGGTCCCCGGCGACGTCCTCGCCGCCGGCGATCGAGATCATCTCCGGGATCCAGAAGCCGCCGACCCGCGGCGGGTCGAGCCGCTGCAGCGCGATCACCCGGGGGGAGCCGCTGCCCGAAACCGCCGCGCGGACCGCCGCCAGCCGCCCCTCGAGCTCGCCGCGCAGCTCGTGCCCCTCCTGCTCCATCCCTGTCGCCTCGCCCAGCCGAACGACCTCTTCGAGCATCTCGCTGAGCGTTGCGATTCGCATTGTTAATTCAATATCGCACCTGGGAGGCGATAGTTGCGCGGCCGCGACGGCCCGGCGGGCTATATTCACGGGGCCGCATGGCCGACGACGCCCCAGCCCGAAGTACCGGGCCGCATAGCCGATGACCGCCCTGCTGCTCGTCCTGCTGATGCTGTTGATCGCGATCAACGGCTTCTTCGTCGCAGCGGAGTTTGCCCTGGTCCGCAGCCGCCGTGGCAAACTCGAACAGGCTGTCGAGGAGGGTGAGGCGGGCGCCGAGGCCGTGGTCGAGCAGCTCGACCGCATCGACGAATCCCTCTCGGCCTGCCAGATCGGGATCACCGCCGCCTCGATCGGGATCGGTTTCCTCGGCGAGCCTTCGCTGGCGAAGCTGCTGGAGCCGGTCTTCGGCGGGCTCTCCCACGGCGTCGCCGCCGCGCTTTCGCTGGCGATCGCCTTCATCCTTGTCACCGCGATCCACATCAGCATCGGCGAGCAGGTGCCGAAGATGCTGGCGATCGCCAATGCCGAGCGCACCGCCCGGCGGGTGGCGCGGCCGCTGAACTGGTTCGCGGTGGCGACGGCGCCGTTCACGAAGGCGCTGAGCTGGATCTCCAGCCGCATCGTCCGCCTCTTCGGCGTCAACCCGGGAGACCTCGAGGAACGGCACACCGCCGAGGACCTGAAACAGATCATCGACAGCTCCAGCATGGGCGGCACCCTCGACCCCGGCGAGGCCGGCATGCTCGGCGGCGTCTTCCACTTGCACGAGCAGGAGGCGCGCGAGGTGATGACGCCGATCCCCGCGGTCGTCACCGTCAACGCCTCGGAGACGGTCGAGGCGGCGCTGCGGCGCTGCGTCACCTCCGGCCACACCCGGCTGGTGGTGATCGAAGATGACAACCCCGACCGGGTGAAGGGGATCGTCCACAACAACAGCCTCGCCCGCCTCTACATGAGTGAGGGCCCTGAGGCGCCGCTCGACACCGTCGTCCGCGACGCCCTGATCGTCCCCGAGACGCGCCCGCTCGACGACCTCCTGCACGACCTGCAGGTGCAGCGGACCTCGCTCTCGGTCGTCGTCGATGAGTACGGGCGTACGGTCGGGATCGTCACCGTCGAGGACATCCTCGAGGAGGTGGTGGGGGAGATCGAGGACGAAACCGACCCCCGCGCCGCCGCCCTGCGTCAGCTCACCAACGGCGACTGGTTCGTGCGGGGCCACGTCTCGCTTGGCGACCTCGCCGACGCCGGGATCGAGCTGCCGGTCGACACCGACGCCTACAACTCAGTCGGCGGCTACGTCTTCGGCGAGCTCGGCCGGCTGCCCAAGCGAGGCGACTCGATCCAGGCCAACGGCTACACGATCCGGGTCGAGGCAGTGCGTGAGAACCGGATCGAGGCGGTCCGGATCAGCGAGCGTTCCGTCCGCCCCGCGGCCTAACTTCTCCGAGCAACCCGCGACCGCTCGATTTGGAGGTACCCGCCATGTGGGTTGTACGCCTGACCGACAAGCAGTTGGAGGTCCTGAGGGCACTGCTTCGCTCCGAGGAGCACCTCGGCCCGGCGCTCAGAGGCGCGATCGAGGCCCTCGACCTAGCCCGCTGGGACGAGCTCCCCGAGGCCGAGCTGCCCTGGGAAGAGATAGAGGTAGTGGCCCGCCGCCAAGGCATCTCCGAGGCCGACGTGATCTGGGACCTGGCCGGCAAGCGCCGGACTGCGAAGGCCGAGTAGCTAGTCGTAGCTGTAGAAGCCCGCGCCGCTCTTGCGGCCCAGTTTCTCTTCGCCGACCTTCTCGACGATCAGCCCGGGGGGTTTGTGGGCTGGGTCTTCGGAGTCGGCGTAGAGGGCGTCGCCAATTGCCTCGGCGACGTCGAGGCCGACGAAGTCGAGCAGGGCGAGTGGGCCCATCGGGTGGCCGGCGCCGAGCTTCATGCAGGTGTCGACCTCACCCGGCTCCATCCCGGTCCGCTCGACCAATCGCACGGCGTCAAAGAGGAAGGGGAAGAGGAGGCGGTTGACGACGAAGCCGGCCTGGTCGGGGACCTCGACCGCGGTCTTGCCGAGGGCGGCGCACCAGGCGAGCGCCTTCTCGCGCGCGGCGGCGGCGCCGTCGGGAAGGCAGACCTCGACCAGCGCCATCCGCGGCACCGGGTTGAAGACATGGAAGCCGAAGAGCTTCTCGGTGCCGGCCGCCTGGGCGATCTCGGCGATGCTGAGCGAGGAGGTGGTGGTGGCGAGGTCGGCGCTCGGGGCGGCTTCGGCGATCCGTCCCAGCAGCTCGCCCTTCGGCTCGACTTCCTCCACAATCGCCTCA
>DASSNA010000157.1:0-2191 GCA_035688445.1 Solirubrobacterales bacterium
ACCACCCTCGCCGAACTGGTCGAGTTCTCCGCGCACAGCGCCCCCACCCGGGCCGCGGCGATCGGCAGCGCCGCGTAGCGGCATCACCGAACTTCAACAACCCCAGAAACGGAGCGAAATTGGCTGAGCTGGAGATCCGCAACCTGCACGTGAAGGCCGAAGAGAAGGAAATCCTCAAAGGCCTCGACCTCGACGTTGAGAAGGGCAAGGTCCACGCGCTGATGGGCCCGAACGGGTCCGGCAAGTCGACGCTCGCCAACGTGATCATGGGGCACCCGGCGCTCGAGGTGACCGAGGGGTCGATCGTCTTCAAGGGCGAGGACATCACCGAGGCCGCCCCCGAGGACCGCTCGCAAGCCGGCCTCTTCATGGCCTTCCAGTACCCGGTCGCGATCCCAGGCGTCTCGGTCAGCAAGTACCTGCGGATGATCATCAACGCCCAGCGCGAGGCCCGCGGCGAAGACCAGATCAAGATCAAAGACTTCGCCAAGACCGCCCAGGAGGCGATGGAGCTGGCGAGCATCCCCAAAGACTTCTCCAGCCGCTACCTCAACGACGGCTTCTCCGGCGGCGAGAAGAAGCGGATGGAGCTGCTGCAGCTGGCGCTCTTGCGGCCCGAGCTCGCGGTCCTCGACGAGACCGACTCCGGCCTCGACATCGACGCGCTGCGCACGGTCGCCGAGGGCGTCAACAAGTTCGCCGGCCCCGACATGGGCGTCCTGATCATCACCCACTACCAGCGCATCCTCCACATGGTCAAGCCCGACGCGGTCCACGTCATGTACCAGGGGCGGATCGTCAAAGAAGGCGGCCCGGAGCTGGTCGGCGTGCTGGAGGAGAAGGGCTACGGCTGGATCAAAGAGGAGGTCGAGGCGGGCGCCGCGGCCTGACCTCGAAGCGATGGAGCCGGTGAGCGCAAACAGCCCTGCCGCGGCTCCGCCGTTCGATGTCGAGAAGGTCCGCGCCGCCTTCCCGGCGCTCGAGCGCGAGGTCAACGGCCGCCCGGTCGCCTACCTCGACAGCGGCGCCAGCGCCCAGCGGGTGCTGGCCTCGATCCAGTCTGTCGACCGCTACGAGCGGCGCCACCACTCGAACGTCCACCGCGGCTCCCACACGCTCTCGGCCGAGGCGACCGAAGCCTACGAGGGGGCGCGGGCGACGGTGGCCGACCACATCGGCGCCGCCGACCGTCGCGAGGTCGTCTTCGTCCGCAACGCGACCGAGGCGATCAACCTCGTCGCCCGGGCCTGGGGCGACGCCAACGTCGGCGAGGGCGACCGCATCCTCCTCACGGAGATGGAGCACCACTCCAACATCGTCCCCTGGCAGCAGCTGGCCGAGCGGGTCGGGGCGGCGATCGATTGGGCGCCGGTCGACGAGGACGGGCTGCTCGACCTCGGCGCCTACGCGACGCTGCTGGAGCGCGGCCCGAAGCTGGTCGCGGTGACGCACGTCTCCAACGTGCTCGGGACCGAGAACCCGATCGCCGAGTTGGCGCGGATGGCGCACCAGGCCGGCGCGCTGGTGCTCTGCGACGGCGCCCAGGCGGCGCCGAAGCTGCGGCTGGACATGGCCGAGCTCGGGGTCGACTTCTACGCGATCACCGGCCACAAGCTCTACGCCCCGACCGGGATCGGCGCCCTCTGGGCCAAGCTCGACCTGCTGCGCGAGATGTCGCCCTTCCTCGGCGGCGGCTCGATGATCCGCAAGGTGACCAAGGAGGGCACGACCTACGCCGACCCGCCGGCGCGTTTCGAGGCGGGGACGCCGGCGATCGCGCAGGCGATCGGGATGGCCTCGGCGATGCGCTGGCTCGACATGGTCGGGATGGAGGCAGTGCGCGAACACGAGGAGCAGATCGCCGACTACGCCCTCGAGCGCCTCGTCGAGGTGCCCGGCTTGCGCGTCTTCGGCCCGGGCCGCGGCGCCGGCCGACTCGGCCCCGTCTCCTTCGAGATCGACGGCATCCACGCGCACGACGTCTCCGAGATCCTCGACCGCCACGGCGTCGCCGTCCGCGCCGGCCACCACTGTGCCCAGCCGCTGATGGACCGCCTCGGCGTCGCCGCCACGGCGCGCGCCAGCTTCGGCGTCTACACGACGACCGAGGAGATCGACCGCCTGGTCGACGGGCTCGAAGACGCGCGTAAGGTGTTCGGTCTCTGATGGACGAGCTCTACCGCGACCAGAT
>DASSNA010000179.1:0-9416 GCA_035688445.1 Solirubrobacterales bacterium
GGGCCGAGGGTGACCTTGACGGCGTTGGCGACGGAATCGACGCCCGCCTGCAAGGCCCCGCGGGCCTCCTCTGCGTACTTCAGCTCCTTGTGAGCCATTTGTTTCTAGTCCTCCTTAATCGATAAGTCCGTGAGCTAGGCGACCTTGGCGAGCACGTCCGACTCGCGCAGCACCAGCAGTTCGTCGCCCTCGACGGTCACCTCGGTGCCGCCGTATTTGGAGTAGAGGACCTCGTCCCCCTCCGCGACGTCGAGCGCGCGGCGGCTGCCGTCGTCGTTGACTGCGCCATCGCCGACGGCGATGACCTTGCCCTTCTGCGGCTTCTCTTTCGCCGTGTCGGGGAGGACGATGCCGCTAGCGGTCGTCTCCTCCTCCTCGATCGGTTTGACGATTAGCCGGTCCCCGAGGGGCTTCAGCTTCATCCGTGAACCTCCGTTATTCGGTCAGTAGTTGCGTGGGAAAGTTAGGAAATGCCGCTTGCAGAGCCAAAAACTGGAGTCTGGCGGCCTTGGCACTCTCAGGTGGGGAGTGCCAACAAGTGAAAGATAGCGATGTCGCGGCGCCGGTCAAGCGCCGCGGCGGAAATTTCAGTCCGCCGCCAGCAGCCGGCAGCCGAGCAGACTGGAGATCCCCTCGCCGCCGCGCCGCATCACCCAGTCGTGATTCCACTCGAAGGCGGGGCGCAGCAGCGGCGCCATCAGGTTCATCCAGGGCTTGGTCGTGTGCACGTTCCACTCGTAGAGGACCGCGGTCACCCCGTCCTGCTCGTAGAGGCGCCAGCGGCCGATCCCTTCCAGCTCGCCGACCGCCCGGCCCTCCATCAGGGTCGGGTACTCGACCCGGGTCGTCGTCACCTCGAAGGAGACCCGGTAGGGCAGGAGGCTCTTCCAGACCATCCGCGAGACGGTGCCGAGGCCGTTGCCGTCGCCTTCGCGCAGCTCGGTCGCCTCCTCCACCCCGCGCCACCAGCTAGGCCAGGCGCCCTGCTCGTGGATCGCCTCCCAGACGGGCTCACGGGGGGAGTCCAGCAGCCAGGTAGTGAGAAAGGCGTATTCGGCCATCGCGCCTACCTTCTTACGACCCCAGTACCCATACGGTTCAGTTGTGGTGCGGCGTCTCTCCGTTGCCGAGATGCGCGCGGGGCGGCTCGACGATCTGCGAGAAGCGAATCACCGTGACGATGTCGCTGGCGGAGACCGGGCGGCTGTAGATCTGCTCGAGGAAGTTGATCTCGTCCTCGAGCCGGCGGAACTCCGGGTTGTCGTGCTCGATGTCGCGGCGCGAGAGCTCGTCCAGCCGCTTGACCTCGACCTCGTCGATCACCGCGGTGAAGATCTTCTCGCGCGGGCTGTGGCGGAACCCAACCGTGATCCAGACCACCTGGCCGCGCTCGTACTTGTTGCTCTTGTCGCCAAGCCGGATGGTCGCGGTCTTGCGACCCCGCTTCAGCTGGTCGATGAAGACCGCTGAGTAGAAGTTCAAGACGTAGATGCCGCCCCTCATAGCGATGCGAGGGTATAGGAGAGCGGCAGCCGCCGGGCCAGCGCGCCCTGACGATCTGTCACTGGGCCGCTGGACGCATGTCTGAGTTGCATAAGTCGAGTTTTGAGCCGCCCCGACCGATGGGACTACCACCTTGGCAACGGGACGCCTCCAACTCCGCACGCTCCTGGCCGCGCTCTCCTGCGCCGCCGGCCTCCTTCTGCTCCCCTTGGCGGGGCAGGCGATGGCGATGAAGTGCAACGGCAAGAAGGTGACGATCATGGGCACCGCTGGCAACGACCACATCGTCGGCAAAAAGGCGCCCGACGTGATCTATGGGGGCGGCGGCAATGACACGATTGACGGCGCCCGCGGCAATGACACGATCTGCGGTGGGCCCGGCGACGACACGATCCGTGGCGGTCGCGGTGTCGACTCCCTCAACGGCGAAGGCGGCGACGACGTCCTGCTGAGCGAAAAGGGTCCGGACAAGATCGACGGCGGTGCCGGCAACGACCGCATCGACGGCCAGCAGGGCAGCGACAAGCTCGATGGCGGCGGCGGTGACGACAAACTGCTCGGTGACAAGGGCAACGACAAGATCGACGGTGGGCCCGGGAACGACGTGATCGAAGGCGGCCCCGGGGACGACAACGACCTCGAGGGCGGTGGTGGCGCCGACGAAGTCTTCGGCGGCGCCGGCACCGACAACGTCGACGGCGGGCCGGGCGACGGCGACATCGTCCGGGGCGACGCCGGCACCGACACCCTCAGCGGTGGCGAAGGCGCCAACGACATCGTCTCCTACGCCAGCGCCACCCGCGGCGGCATCCAGGTCAACCTCGCCGCCGGCAGCGCCAAAGGCGACGGCCACGACAGCCTCAACGGCTTTGAGGACGTGGTCGGCTCCCCCCAGGCCGACACGATCGTCGGCAACGGCCAGAACAACCGGATCGACGGCGGCGTCGGCAACGACACTCTCGAAAGCGGGGGTGGCGGCCAGGCCTTCGGCGGTCCCGGCAGCGACACCTGCAACGACTTCGCCGCCGAGACCTCGTGCGGGCCGGAAACCGCGCCCCCGCCGAACCTCGCCTACGGCACCCTGAACCAGGGCCTCGATGGCTCCAGCCTGATCATCCAGGGCAGTCCCGGGAATGACGAACTGCGCATCTCCCGCGCGCCGACGGCCTGGGTGATTACCTCGGCGATCCCGATCTTCCCCGGCGAAGGCTGTGAACCGCAGCCCTCCAACGCGAGCGCGACCGTCTGCCCCGACTCGGGCCCGCCGCCACTGATTGTCGTCACCGGCGGCAACGGCAACGACAAGATCGTCGTCGATCCGAGCGTCCCCGCCGGCGCCCACGTCCGCATCAACGGCGGCCCGGGCGATGATGAACTGGTCGGCGGCTCCGGCGACGACGTGCTCGAAGCCGGCGAGAACTACAACAGCCCCGACCACGGCCACGACACCCTGATCGGCAACGGCGGCAGCGACGTTCTCTATGCCGATCCGGGCGGCGACAACCTCCAGGGCGGCCCTGGTAATGACCTGCTCGTTAACGCGGTCCCGACCTGCCAGGGCAACACCTTCGATGGCGGCAGCGGCGAGGACACCGTCTCCTACGCCCGTTCCAAGGACAACTTGCGGATGGAACTCGGCGGCACCGGCAGCTCGCCTGGCTGCGGCAACCCCGACAAAATCCTCGGCGATAACGAGAGCCTCGAGGGATCAGACGGGCCCGACGTCCTGGTCGGCGATAACGGCGACAACAGCCTGATGGGTCACGTCGGCGCCGACGTCTTCATCGGCAAAGGCGGCGATGACTTCATCGAAGCCCTGGACGGGCAGCGCGATAAGTCGATCGACTGCGGCCCCGGCAACGACGAAGCCGCCGTGGACAAGAAGGACCCGTCTACCAACAGCTGCTAGGGCTCATCGATCGAAGCCCTCCTCGCCGATCAGCGGTACGAAGCGGCAAGGGCCGATCACCTCTTCCCCGACCACTTCCCCCTGGCGGCGCAGCAGGATCAGCATGTCCGTCTCGCCGGAGGCGATCGGCACCACCAGGCGGCCGCCCTCGGCGAGCTGCTTGACCAAAGCCGGCGGTGGCACCGGGGCAGTGGCGTGGACGGCGATCGCGTCGAAGGGGGCGCGCTCGGGAACACCAAAGCTGCCGTCGCCGACGAGCAGCTCGACGTTGGTGGTCCCCAACCTCTCCAGCACCCCAGTCGCTGCCTGCGAGAGCGGCTCATGACGCTCGACACTGACCACGTGGGCGGCGAGTAGCGAGAGCACCGCAGCCGAGTAGCCCGACCCGGTCCCAACCTCAAGCACCAGCTCCTCCCCCCTCAGCTCCAGCGCCTGGCAGATCGCGGCGACGATCCAGGGCTGGGAGATCGTCTGGCCTTCCTTGATCGGCAACGCTGCGTCGGCGTAGGCGCGGGAGCGCAGATCCTCCGGCAGGAACTTCTCCCGCGGCACCTCTCCCATCGCTGCCAACACCCGCTCGTCGTGGATCCCGCGCCGACGCAGCTGTCGCTCGACCATCCGCTGGCGGTGATCGGCGAAGGCACTCACGGGTCGAGTGGGTGCTGGAAGAACCCTGGCTTAAACGACCAGTCAGGGCGCTCTTCCGCCATGCGCTCCAGATGGCTGTTCCAGTCCTCCGCGGAGAGGAGATCAGGGCCGAACCACTCGACCTGTTGGCCTCGTTTTGAGAAGCCCCAGCTGAACCCCAAGATGGCGCGAGCCTCTTTGCGAAATTTGAGAAGCTCGCCGCCCGTCCCACAAAGGAAGGCATGGGCCAAGAAGTCCCAGTCTCGGTAATCGGTAAAGGGGGCGTCCGCAAATCCAGGCAGCGGACCAGCACTGATGAAGGGGTGCGGGGCAGCGAACTTCGGGTGCTGATCGATACGAAAGCCCGCCGGCTCATCACTCAGGTCAACCATCTGAACCCAGCCGTAGTAGTGGTCATAGCCCTCTGCCTCGCCGGATTCGACGAGGGCTTTGCAAAAGGGAAAACCGCGGGCCATCTCAGGACATCCGAGTGCCTCGGGCTCGTCGTTGGTTCTCACCACCACCCGGACCATGCCTTCGACGCCGGCCCAGCGATATGGAATCTCAAGCGTCTGCGGGGCTTCGGGCGACGAGATCAAGGCGCCCTACTCCTCAGTAGATGTAGTTGCGGAGCTTCCCCGGTTCCAGCACGGTGACGCGGCCGCGGCCGGAGCGGACGACGCCGGCGCGCTCGAGCTCGGCGAGGAAGCGGCTGACCGACTCGCGGGAGGTGCCGGCGAGTTGGGCGAGGTCGGTCTGGTTCATCTCGATCGTCACTTCTTCTTCGCCCTCGCCGTCGCCATCCTGGGCCTCGCCGCTGAGCTGGGAGAGGATGCCGGCAACGCGGCTGGGGACGGTCTGGAAGGACTGGCGGGAGAGCCGCACGTTGG
Organism: Solirubrobacterales bacterium; assembly: GCA_035688445.1. Lineage (GTDB taxonomy): Bacteria > Actinomycetota > Thermoleophilia > Solirubrobacterales > 70-9 > VAYN01. The sequence goes on from DASSNA010000179.1 coordinate 4,930, forward strand.
CGGCGCGGAGCCGGCGCACGAGGCCGGCGACTAGCTTCAACGAGATCTCGGGGTGACGGGCGAGCAGGGCGCGGACGTCGTTGGCCGGCAGCGCCAGCAGGTCGCCGTCGGTGAGCGCCTCGGCGCTGGCCGAGCGCTGGTCGCCGTCGAGCATCGCCAGCTCGCCAAAGATCTCGCCGGGGCCAAGGGTGGCGAGGGTGATCGCCCGCCCGTCGGAGTGTTCGCGGGTGACTCGGAAGCTGCCCTCTTTGACGATGTAACAGGCGTCGGAGTCGTCGCCCTCGTGAAAAACGCGCGTCCCCGCTGGAAAGCTGCGCGGAACGGCCACATGGGAGAAGCGCTCCAGCTCCTCCTCCTCGAGGTCGGCGAAGAGCGTCACGCTCTTCAGCAGCTCAACCGCACTCTGGTCCGCCTCAGACACTAGGTCGATTATGGCAATGGACTGGCTGCCTGGCCGATTTCCCGGCGGCGCAACCAAATCTCAAGCTGAAGCGGTGAGTTTGCGCGGGCCGCGGCTGAAGCCGGCGCCGATCAGGGCCTCCTCGTGGCCGGAGCCGATTACCGCCTCGCCGTCGAGCTTCTCGACCGCCAGTTTCGGCAGGTGGCCGTCGCTGACGGCGTCGGCGAGGGCGCGCATTGCCGCCTCCAGCTCCTCTCCCTGGATTGGGCTGAGGCGGAGCAGACCGCGGCCGCCACGCTCGAGGAAGACGAGCGGCTCGCCGTCGCGGAGGAGCAGGTGGGCGCCAGGGGTGCGGCTGGGCCGGCGGCCACCCTCGAGCTTCGGCCAGGGCAGCGAGGCGCCGTAGGGGTTGGCGGGGTCGGTGGCGGCGAGGACGAGGTAGGAGCCGTCGCGTTCGGGTAGCGAGCGCAGGCGCTCGACCGCACCGGGGAGGGCGAACTGGGCGCCGCCGAGGCCCTCGACGAAGTAGCCGCGGCGGGCGGTTCCGAGCAGCTCGAGGTTGCCGAGCTCCCCGTAGAGGGTGGCGAAGCCGCCGGGGATGCCCTCGGCGAGGACGGTCTCGCGGGTGACGATCCCGTAGCGCTCCAGCATCAGCTCGGCCTGGGCGCGGAGCTTGGCCCCTGGGCCCGGTGCGTTGGCGAAGAGTGGCGCGGTCAGAGACCAGCGGCCCTGGACGGCGGCGCCGGTGGTGCTGCGGCGGCGGGCGAAGCGGCGGCCCGGCCGTTCACTCGGCGGAACCGCGCGCAGCCGCGGCGCTCGCAGCGGCGCGAAGGCGTCGTTGGTCACCTCGCCCGTCCAGACCAGATCCCAGAGCGCGTTGTGGAGGTCCTCGGCGGGGTGGTCGAGCTCGACGACGAGGTCGAGCCAGAAGGAGGGGCCGGCGGCGAGACGCTCGCGGATCGCGTCGTGGACCTCGCCGCTGGCCGGCTCCAGCTTGGAGTTGGACGGCGGCGGGCCGGCCAGGCGGACGTCCTCGCGGAAGTAGAGGGCGACGCGGCCGTCGTTGCGGCCGAGGGCGCCGGCGCCGATCCAGACCAGCTCGCCGCTGGTGCAGAGCTCGTCGAGCCAGTTGTGCGAGTAGGCGCCGAGCCGGCGCGGCAGCACGTCGCGCTCCCAGACTTTCGGCGTCAGCGCCACCCCCTGCAGCGGCACCAGCGCCTCGCGCAGGCGGTCGAGGCCGGCGCCGGTGCGGCGGAAGGCGTCGACGTTCTGCCAGCTTGGGAGGAAGCGGGCGAGCTCACGCACGTCGGCCGCCTCGACCTCCTTGCGCAGGCGGGCGAGGCTGGCGCGGCGGACCCGGCGCAGGACTTCGGCGTCGCACCACTCGCGCTCGCTCCCGCCCGGCAAGAGCTCACCGCGGACTAACGCCCCTTCGGACTCGAGCTCGCGCAGAGCCGGGGTCGGGTCGACGCCGTAGCGCTCGGCCAGCTGGTGGGTCGGGAAGGGGCCGTGGGTGCGGGCGTAGCGGCGGACCAGGGCGCGCATCGCGTCCGGGTGCTCCTCGAGGAAGGTCTCCGGCAGCCCCGGCGGCTCCGGCACCCCGAGCGCGTCGCGGTAGAGGCCGGCGTCCTCGGCGGCGATGTAGCGCTCCTCGCCGGCGATGCGGACCTTGGCGACGCGGCGCTCGCCGACCAGTTTCTCCAGCATTGATTTCGCCGAGTAGCCCTCGGCGACGCGCTGCTCGCACTCCTCCGGGGTGAGGTCGCCGAGGTTGCGGAGCAGTTGCTGGAGGGCGTCGCGGTCGCCGGCGCGACCGGCCTCGGAGCGGTGCTGCAGCTGCGCTTCGACTTCCTCCAGCGCCTCGGGGTCGATCAGCTCGCGCAGCTCCTCCTGGCCGAGCAGCTCGCGCAGCAGATCGCGGTCGAGCGCCAGCGCCGCCGCCCGCCGCTCGGCGTTCGGCGTGTCCCCCTCGTACATGTAGGTGGCGACGTAGTCGAACAGCAGCGAGGAGGCGAACGGCGAGGCGGTCGGCGTCTCCACCTCGACCAGGCTGAGCGCCCGCGAGTGCAGCTTTTCCAGCAGGTCGGTAAGGGCGGGCAGGTCGAGGACATCACGCAGGCACTCGCGGTAGGTCTCGAGCACGACCGGGAAGCGGGGGAAGTCCCGCGCCACCTCGAGCAGGCTCTGCGACTTCAGCCGCTGCTGCCAGAGCGGCGTGCGTTTGCCGGGGTAGGCGCGCGGGATCAGCAGCGAGCGCGAGGCGTTCTCGCGGAAGCGAGCGCCGAACAGAGCCGAGCCGGAGAGCTCGCCGACGACGAGGTCTTCGAGCTGGTCGGGGTCGATCAGGACGAGGTCGGCGGGCGGCGGCTCGTCGGCGTCGGGGAGATGGATGACGATGCCGTCGTCGGACCAGATCGCGTCGGCCTCGAGGTCGCGCTCGTCGCGGATCTTGGCGGCCAGAGCGAGGCCCCAGGCGGCGTGGACGCGGCCGCCGAAGGGCGAGAGGATGCAGAGGCGCCAGTCGCCGATCTCGTCGCGGAAGCGCTCGACCACGATCGTCTCGTCGGAGGGGACGACGCGGGTCGCCTGCTGCTGCTCGCGCAGGTAGCTGACCAGGTTGGCGGCGGCGCGCTCGTCGAGGTCGTACTCGGCAGCGAGCTCGGCGGGGTCGCGGGAGACCGCCTCGCGGGCGAAGGCGCCGATCGCGCGGCCGAGCTCGGCGGGGCGGCCGATCCCGTCGCCCTTCCAGAAAGGGACCGCGCCGGGGGCGCCGGGGGCCGGGGTGACGATCACCCGGTCGCGGGTGATTTCCTCGATCCGCCAGGTACTGGAGCCGAGCAGGAAGGTCTGGCCGGCGCGGGCCTCGTAGACCATCTCCTCGTCGAGCTCGCCGACCCGGCGGCCATCGGGCAAGTGGACGCCGTAGAGCCCGCGGTCGGGGATCGTGCCGGCGTTGGTGACGACCAGCTGGCGGGCGCCTTTGCGGCCGTGGACAGTGCCCTCGGTGCGGTCCCAGACAATCCGCGGCCGCAGCTCGGCGAAGCGGTCGGAGGGGTAGCGGCCGTCGAGCATGTCGAGGACGTTCTCCAGCTGTTCGCGGGAGAGGTCATGGAAGGGCTGAGTCGCGGTGACGAGGCGCTCGACCTCGTCGACCTCCCACTCGTCCAGCGCCGCCATCGAGACCAGGTGCTGGGCGAGCACGTCGAGCGGGTTCTGTGGGATCGTCGTCTCCTCGATTTCGGCCTCGCGCATGCGGCGGGCGACGACCGCGCACTCGAGCAGGTCGCCGCGGTATTTGGGAAAAATCCGGCCTTTGGAGACTTCGCCCATGCGGTGGCCGGCGCGGCCAATCCGCTGCAACCCTCGGGTCACCGACTTCGGCGACTCGACTTGGATCACCAGGTCGACGGCGCCCATGTCGATGCCCAGCTCCAAGGAGGAGGTCGCGACTAGGCACGGCAGCTCGCCCGACTTCAGCATCTCCTCGACTACTGCACGCTCCTCGTGGGACAAGGAGCCGTGGTGGGCTCGGGCTATCTCTACGTAGGCGTTTGGGGAGTCGGGGGAGTCCTCTCCGGACAACTGATTTGGAGGGTCCGGAGAGGACTCCCCCGACTCCCCATCTGGCACCGCTGAATGGCCCGCGTGCTCGGTGGCGGGAAGCTCCTGTTCGCCTTCACCGTTCGCCAGCTCGTTGAGCCGCTTCGCGAGCCGCTCCGCCGCGCGGCGGTTGTTGACGAAGATCATCGTGCTGGTGTGTTCTTGGACCAGCTCCAGGAGCTTGGGGTAGATCGCCGGCCAGATCGATCTCACGTGAGCTGATGGCTCGATTTCGGTCGGTGGGGGTCCGTCCTCGCTGGGATAGGCAGGCGCCCCCGGATCGGCCATGTCCTCCACCGGCACCACGATCTCCAGGTCCAGCTCCTTCTTCTGCCCCGCATCAACAATCCGGCACTCGCGCTTAGACCCAACCAGGAACTGCCCAATCCGCTCCAACGGCCGCTGCGTAGCTGACAACCCAATCCTCTGAATCCCAGGCAGCTGTCCCTCGGCCGCGGATAGCAGGGAGTCGGGTGGGTCCTCACCG
>DASSNA010000184.1:0-7840 GCA_035688445.1 Solirubrobacterales bacterium
CTAGGCGGCTAGCGACAGTGGCGCTCTCCCGGCGGGGGTCGGCATCTCTATGCGTTCGACCGGGATCTTCGACGGCCTCGCTTCGCTCGGCCTCCATATCTAGATCTCAGAAGAACAAGGGGGAGGTTGTCCTATGAGCGAGATGGAGCACCCCGAGGAAGAGCGCGATCCGATCGCCGAGGAGGAAGCGGAAGCCGCTGCCGCCGAAGCCAGGAAAATCGGCGGCACCGTCCCCGATGATGGGGTCGACCCGGCGCAGCGGCCCCTGGCCGAGGGCGGCGAGGGGGAGGCTGAGGGCTTCGAGCTGGCGGAGAAGGAGCTGATCGACCACGCCGAGCACGGCGACCAGAAACACTTCCCCGACGGCGATGTGCCGCCACCGGAAGAGCGCGACGACACCGCTTACGGCGAACCGGATCAGGCTATCCCCGACGACGAGTAGGAGGCCCAAGATGCCCCGGCGACTGATCGCAGTGGTTACCGACGAGCTCCACGGCGAGGCGCCGGTGGAGCAGATCTGCCGGGATGCCGATGGCGGCAAGGTGGATGTGCGCGTGGTTGTACCTGCGGTCGAGGCGAGTCCGCTGGAGCACACGCTCGGCGACATCGACGAGCCGCGGCACCAGGCCGAGGAGCGCCTGGGGCGGGTGCTGCAGCTGCTGCGCCAGCACAACGTGGCGGTAAGTGGTGAGGTTGGGGACCCGGATCCGGTGCGGGCGGCGCAGGACGCGCTGTTGAAAGGGTCGGCCGACGAGGTCTTGATCTTCGAGCACTGCGAGTCCCAAGCACAGTGGTATGAGAATGGGCTTCTAGAGCGGGCGGAGGAAGAAATCGAGCTGCCGCTGCGGATGGTTTTCCTCGAGCACGCCGAGGGGCAGCCCGACCAGGTGGTCAAGGTCGAGGAGAAGGGGTCGGGCACGATCAACCCGCTCGCCGACAAGGAAGTCGGCGGTGCCTACGTGCCCGGGATGACCCGCGACGACCTCGCCGGGATGATCGCCGGCATCATCGGCACGATCGTCGTCGCGGTTCTAGCCGCTGCGGTGACGGCGGGCGGCCAGCCGACCGGCTGGAGCGCGGTGGCGATCCTGATCGCGATCGGTGTCGCCCTCGCAAATCTCGCCCATGTGGTCGGTCTCACGCTGTTTGAGAGCGTCCACTACCACGGCGGCTTCGCCAAGTTCTTCCGCACCCTGGCGCTGGTGGTGACGCCGCTGGCGGTGCTGATTAACCTGGCAATCTTGTTCTTCGCTTAGGAAGGCGCCTCGGCCGGTTCCTCGCGGCGCAGCGCCTCCAGCACCTCCTCGGCCAGTTGCGAGCCGTCTTCGGGGCGCAGCGGCGTTGCATTGACCCGCAACACCACGCCCTCGGCGTCGAGCTCCTCCAGCGCCACGCTCGGCTTGTAGCGGGTCGGCACGGTGATCGTCGCCAGCAGCCGCTCCTCCACCTGTTGCGGACCCACTTGCGAGGGGAAGCGGACGCGGACGTCGACTTTGTCGGGCTCGCGCAGGGGGACGACGACAAGGCTGAGGAGGACGTTGTTGGGGACCATCAGTCGGTCCGCTCCCTGGCTGAGCGTGGTGTAGAAGAGGCCGAGCGAGGAGACGGTCCCCTCCAGCGAGCCGGCGAGGGCGCCGCCGACCAGCCGCACCCGTTCGCCGACCCGGAACGGCCGCGTGCTCTGCAGGACGATGCCGGCGAAGATGCCGCCCAGCGCCTGTTGGGCGGCGAGGCCGAGCAGGACTGCGGTGAAGGCGCCGCCGACGGCGAGGGTGCTCGGCGTCACGCCGGCGATCCGCAGCGCCAGGATCACCACCGCTGCCGTCGCCAGCAGGCGAATGACAAAGCCGGTGGTGCCGGCGGTAGCCGGGTCGAGCCGGCGGTAGAGGCGGGGGGAGAGGCCCCGCGCCAACCAGTGGGTTGCCGCCGAGCCGACGATGACAAGAATGACGACGGTGCCGTAGCGGATCCACTGGCTGTAGCCCGGTGCAATGTGCTTGCGGTTGTAATAGACGACCAGAGTCCCGGCCAGCACCAGCAGGGCGATCAGTAAGCCACCAAACTGCCGTTTGGAGAACCGCGGCGCCAGCTCATCACCCAGCCCAAGCGAGTGCCAGGCGTGACTGCGGGTCTCGAATAGCTCGCGAGGGAGCCGACGGCGGCGAGGAGTAGGAGGCATCAAGATTCGGCTACCCGAGCTGAGATGCCCGTATTCAGCTCAGGACAAAGCTCACAGAGGGGAGGCCCCGACTCTCTCTACCGCGCCCTGCTAGCTGGCGATTGCGGCGAGGGCGTCCTCGCGCGTCATGTGAACCGGGATCGAGAGCTCGAGGCCGGTGATCTCCAGGACCCGGCGGACCTGGTCGTTGTGACTGCAGATGACCAGGGCGCGGCCGTTTTCGCCGCTGCTGAGGCGCTGCCAGGCGCGGACGATCAGGGCGATTCCGGTGGAGTCGATGAACTCGCACTCGGAAAGGTCGATCAAGACCGACCCCTCGCCGCTCTCGAGCGTCTCCTCGAGCGGCCCCTCCAGTTCGGGGGCAGTGCTGAGATCGAGCTCGCCGCGCACCGAGATGGTCCGCACTCCTTGCTCAAGGTCTCCTACCTTTACCTCGAAAGGCGCTGGGTTCACGAGGCCGATGCTACCGCAGGAAGGCCACCTGTCCGCACGTTGTTTTGCCTCCTCCGGCCAGGGGTAAGCACCTCTTGATGCGAGGTAGCAGGTTATGCTCGCGATTCCGATGAAGAGCCTCGGCGTTCCTGGGGCAGGCTGGAACTTTGATGACCTCAACCAATGATCGCTCGGGGCTCCAGATGTCCCTTCCGGCAAAGGCCGAGAACGTGGCCGTCGTGCGGCATGCCCTCGCCGGCCTGGCGGAAAGGCTCGGGATGGACGAGGCCTCCCTCGCCGACCTGAAGACGGTTGTCACCGAGGCCTGCATGAACGTCGTCGTCCACGCCTACCCCGACAGCGAGCCAGGGCCGCTCGAGATCGAGGCGGAAAGCGACCTCGAAGGGCTGACCGTGGTGATCCGCGACCACGGAATGGGGATCCGCCCCCGCCCCGACGTCGACCGCCCGAGCCTGCGGATCGGCCTCACTCTGATTGCCGCCCTCTCCAGCAGCTTCGAGATCAAGGGCGGGGCGGAGAGGGGAACGGAGATCCGCATGCACTTGCCGCTGCGCGCGCGCGACGAAAGCTCCACCAGGGCTCCGACCTTTGCCGTCGCGGCCGACGGGGAGGCCCGGATCAGGGTCGGCCCGCCGGAGATAGTCGGGCCGGTGCTGAGCCGCGCCCTCTCCGCCCTCGCCGCTCGACAGGACATCAGCGTCGACCGCCTCTCGGACACGATGCTGCTCAGCGACGCGATCTCCGCCCGGGCCCCCGAGGGGTTCACCGACGGGCACGTCTCACTCAGCATCGCCGAGCGTCCCGAGGGCATCGAGCTTAAGGTCGGCCCGATGACCAGCGGCGGTGCCCAGCGCCTGCGCAGCAGCTTCGAGCTGCCGGAAATGGGCTCGCTGGAGGCGCTGACCGACGACCTGCGGATCGAGGAGGGCGACGAAGGCGAGTACCTCGTCGTCGCTATCTCCTCGCTCTCGAAGAAGTAGGGCTCTCTAGCCGCTCGAACTGGACTCGGTCTTGGCGGCCGCGCTCTGCTCGGCTACCTCGGCCCGGATCCGCTCCAGCGTTCGCCGCAGGATGCGGGAGACGTGCATCTGCGAGTGACCGATCCGCTCGGCTATCTGGGACTGCGTCAGGTCCTCGACGAAGCGCAGCTGCAGGACCAGCCGCTCGCGCTCGTCGAGGTGAGGCAGCGCGCCCTCCAGCGCTAGCTTGTCCTCGACCAGCTCGTAGCCGGCGTCTTCGTCACCGACCCACTCGGCGGCGGGCGATTCTTCGGAGTCGTCACCGCCGACCGGCCGGTCGAGGGACAGTGGGCGGCGGTTGTGGTTTGCCTCAAGCACTTCGAGCACGTCGGTGGGGTCGAGCTCGAGTTTCTCGGCGATCTCTCCCACCGAGGGAGACCGTTGCAGCTTGACCGTCAGCTCAGAAATCGCTTTGTCGACTTCGGCCATGCGGTCGTGCAGGCCGCGCGGCACCCGCACCGTCCAGACCCGGTCGCGGAAGTGGCGCTTCAGCTCGCCGAGGATCGTCGGTGAGGCGAAAGCCGTGAAGGGGGCGCCGCGGTCGGGGTCGAAGCGATCGATCGCGTTGACGAGTCCCAGGCTTGCGACCTGCAGCAGGTCGTCGAAGGACTCGCTGGCGCCGCGGTAGCGCAGCGCGAGGTTTTTCGCGAACGGCAAGTAGCGACGGACCAGCTCCTCGCGGATCGCCGGGTCGCGGTCTTTGACGAAGCGCGCCCAGAGGGCGCTCTCGCTGGTCAGGCCCTCACCGGGGCCAGGACTTGACTGGTCTGCGTCTTTCGGCGTCTTGTCGCTGTTCACAGGATCGATCGATTTAGGCGGCGTTACTTGTCCAACGTCGCTGCCCTGTGAGCGTCAGTCCCGAGGCCGTGCAGCGCGACGGCACCCACGCCGTCAAAGGCAACGATAGCGAGAGTCGATTATGGCTCCTCGACGGGGGCGTACTCGCCTCGCGCCAGTCGTTTCGCTTTGCCCTGGGAAACCGCCTCCCGCAACGCTTCGCGAAACCTCCCGGGCCCCCAGTAGCGGCCGCCGACGCGACGGCTCAGCTCGTGGCGGTTGGCGCTGCCCTGCTCGCGCAGAGCGTTCTCGATCAGGGAGATCTCGGTGCTGAGCGGCACCAGCGGGTGGGGGCCGGAGACGCTCATCGCCCGGGCTGAGGAGAGGGGGCCGGGACCGGGGCGGAAGCGGCCTCTCGGTTTCTTCTTCTCTGCCCCCTCGGCGGTCAGCGGTTCGGCTACCTCCTCGAGCTGTTTTTGCTCGGCCTTGACTCCGAAGAGGAGCTCGGCGATGCCACCGAGCGACATCACCGCGGCGCCGATGAAGAACCCGATCGCGACCTGGCTTTGGCTACCGCTGGCGATCAGGTGGCCGAACAGGAGCGGTCCGGCGATGCCGCCGGCGGCGGTGCCGACCGCGTAGAAAAAGGCGATCGAGAGCGCCCGCGTCTCCATCGGGAAGATCTCGCTGACGGTGAGGTAAGCGGAGCTGGCGCCAGCCGAGGCGAAGAAGAAGATCGCGATGATGAAGGCCATGAACGACCAGGTGGTGAGGTCGTTGCCGAGCAGGAAGACGCCGAGCACGGCAGCCAGCAGGGCTGAGATCAGGTAGGTGCCGGTGACCATCGGCTTGCGCCCCACGGTGTCGAAGAAGCGCCCGAGGAGCAGCGGGCCGAGGAAGTTGGAGGCGGCGAAGATCGCGATGTAGATGGGGATCGTGCCGGAGTCGACTTCGAAGAATTCGCCCAGCAGGGTGCCGAGGTCGAAGGTGATGGCGTTGTAGAGGAAGGCCTGGCCGACGAAGAGGGAGAGGCCAAGGATCGTCCGCCGCGGATATTTCTGAAAGGCGGTGCGGGCGATCTCGCGGAACGGGATCCGCTCGCGCTGGCGGACGACCAGCGAGTCGTCCGGTTCGGATAGCTCTTGTCCCGTGTCCTCCTCGACTTCGCGCTCGATTTGCTCGACGACGTGGTCGGCCTCCTTCTCGCGGCCGTGGATGAAGAGCCAGCGCGGGCTCTCGGGGACGTTGCGGCGGACGAGCAGAATCCCCACCCCCAGCAGCGCGCCGATCCCAAAGGCGAGGCGCCAGCCGACGTCGGCCGCGAACAGCGCCGTGTCGAGCAGTGCTACCGAGGCGAAGGCGCCGGCGGCGGCACCAACCCAGTAGCTGCCGTTGATGATTAGGTCCACCCGCCCGCGTACCCGGGCGGGGATCAGCTCGTCGATCGCCGAGTTAATCGCCGCGTACTCACCACCGATGCCGGCGCCGGTGAAGAAGCGGGCCGCGTAGAAGTACCAGGCGGTCCAGGAGAAGGCGGTGGCGATGGTGGCGACGATGTAGAGGGCGAGGGTGACCAGGAAGAGCTTCTTGCGGCCCAGTCGATCGGTGAGCTGGCCGAAGAAGAGGGCGCCGATGCAGGCGCCGCCGACATAGAAGGCAGCGGCGGTGCCGATCTGGCTGGCATCGAGGACGATGCCGCTGCCTTTTTCGGTGAGGCGGTCGCCGATACTGCCGACGATCGTCACCTCGAGGCCGTCGAGGATCCAGACCGTCCCCAGCCCGATCACGACCATCCAGTGGAAGCGCGACCAAGGCAGCCTGTCCAACCGCGCCGGTACCCGCGTCTCGATCGTCGCGGCTTGGTTTTGCCCCTCGTTCACCCTGGCTCCTCTCCTCATAGGGACCGGTTACGACCCCATTTATTCCCCGAAGGAGCAGCGGTTAATCAAAAAAGGCGCTGGCGGATAGCCGCCAGCGCCTTCATTTCCCGGCGCCGCTCGGGGCAGTGAACGACGCCGGGGTCCGACCTTTAAGAGAGCTCAGGAAGCGGCGGGTTCCGCCGCGCCTTTGCGCGCACGCTTCCCTTTGCCTTTCGAGCCTTGGCCGGGAGCGGGCGATTTGAAATGAAGCAGGTGCACTTTCGCGAGGACGCCGTCGTCACCGCTCTCGGCGATCCGTTCGGAGGCTTCCGCTTGGATCTCTAAGAGACGGTTGAGGCAGCCTTTGAGTGCCTCGGAGACGTCGCTCCAGCCTTGCTGGTCGAGCACCATTGGAGTGCGGCTGAGGTGCATGTCGTCGACTTCGTCGAGGGTGCCGGATTTTGAGGCCGCCTCTAGGTCTTCGAAGACGGACTTGAGCACCGCACCGGCCATTCCTGGCCTTAGGCTCGCCGGCAGTCTTGACCATTCGTCATCGCTGAGGAACTGGCGCCTGGTGGCGCGGTAAAAGTGCTCGGTTGCGCCACGCCGCTGCTTGGTGTCAACGAGTTCGATGCAGTCGTATTTCTCGAGCACGCGGACGTGGTAAGCGACGAGATTGAGGCTCTGGTCGAGCTGCTGAGCGAGCATGTTTGGGCTCGCAGTCTTCTCGTTCAAAATGATCAGGATCTGCACCCGCAGGGGGTGAGCGAAGGCTTTAGCGACTATCTGTTCGACGCCTTCTTGCTTGTTCTTCGTCTTCGGCAAGGCCTATTCCTTGAGTTCGGTTTCCAGGGGTAAATGGCCGATAACAAGACTTTACAGGCTGTCAATCAAGAATTTCACAACGTTCCTGCTTTTTCCGAATATTGACGAGTTTTACTGCTCCCGCCTTGATTGCTAGAGACACTTAAAGTATTAATTGCTCAGTCGTTTTAGAGCGACCGGCGTCCGGGAGGCGCCACATGGCAATCGAGGGAGAAATGGGGGAGGTGGGAATCGTGCGGATTGGAAAGCAGTGCAGCGTCACTCCGGTGGCCATTCTCAAGGGCAGCTGAGGCTGGATTTGCGGGACGGCTCTCGCGGCAACAAGACGCAAGAGCCGTCCCACCTTTCTCTCGAGTTGGCTGGATTGACTGCTAGCGATCCAGCAGCTCATCGAAGCGGAGAGCCGCCCGCGTCGGGGTGACGAATTCTTCCGCCTCCTTATGTAAAAGGCCGACAGCGGCCAGTTCACGCACCGCCCGCACGACGGCGTCGTGTTCGGCGAAGCCGCCACTGCTGCCGCTGACTTCCCGTATCAGCTCGCTCATCTTCAGCCGCGTCGGGTGCAGGTCGAGCAGCTGCCGCAGCACCACCGACTCGACGCCCTCGTCTTCTGCCCAGGTCGTCTGGTTGTAATCGCTTTCGTTCATTAGCACCTCCCCAAGGCTCAAGTGCCGGCACCGTCGGAACTCTCCCCGGCCCCGGCGCCACTTGCTTCTTCTATGCGTAAT
>DASSNA010000352.1:0-2941 GCA_035688445.1 Solirubrobacterales bacterium
GAGTCGGATCCCGATCTGGCTGAGGAGGGCGAGGGTTCCGAAGAAGCCCCCGCCCCCGAGCTCAGCCGCTGAAACGCTCCGGCAGCTCCGCCGGGTGCAACGCTGGCCGCTGCCAGTTTCGGCCCTCGTAGGCCTCTTCGAAGCCGGCCCTCCGCAGGTTGCCGGTGACCGCCGACCAGGAGCCCAGGTCGCATTCGCCAACCTCGACGAAGACGGTATGGCAGCCGGCACTGTGAGCATCCTGCAGGCGCCTGTGCAGGAGCGCGGCATTGCAGCCACGTCCCCGTGCGTGCTCGAGCGTCTGCCCGGCGCCCAGCTGGGCGACCCCGTCGGTAATCAGCATCGACCCGGTGGCGACCGGGACCTCTTCAGGCCCGAGCGCAGCCGTGTAGCAATGCCAACCATCGCGCTGCGGCAGCGAGAAGAACAACGTTCCCGCCACCAGCGGCATGTCCAGGGCTTCTGCCGCGATCGTGCTCAGTCCTTCGCCTTCGGATTCGTCTTCGCCGAGGCGATAGATGATGATGCTCGGATCGATGTAAAAATCCGGCGGCGAGCCGTTGCGGACCAGTTTGATCCACCCCGCTCCACGCTCGTAGCCTCGATCGTCGAGCCACGCCTCAGCCTCAGACGCCCCCGGGCGGCTCGCAGCCACCGGGATGCGGTAATCGACTTCACGGGCTCGCATCCATTCGATCGCTGCTGCCAGGTGGCCGTCCGCCACCGCGCCGGGCTCGGCTGCCCCCTGGATCTGCTGCAGCAGGTGAATCTCAGGCAGGTCGCCAAAAGCGGTCGCCTGTACCGGTCCGAATCGATGTACTTCAACTCCGGATTCGGAAATTGCTTCCGGGACTACTGAATCCCACATGTCGCGCCGGAAGCGCTGCGCGACTCTCTCCAATACTTCCGAGTCGTATCTCACGGCTCCCCTTCCCAAGTTCGCGTGAGTTATATATGGCCGATTGATCGACTCTATGCACATTACTGTAGACCCGTCAAGGAACCTTGTCGATCTGGCCAAGAGAGTCGGGTCGAGCAAGTCTAGAAGGCGGGCCGCGCGCCCGGTCGGATGGAACCGGCGCCGGCCGCACGCCCTCTAATCAGGAGTGCCGGCCTGGGATTGGTGGCAGCACGCCCCTTTGCTCGATCCTAGATCATTACGCCAGAGTTTTTTGATCGGCATGCCGAATTTTGGCGCTTGAAGGGCCTTTTCAGGCGACGCCTTCGCGCTTTGCGGCACTCGACCGTGCCCGCGGATGCGGCTCGAGGCGGACCGGAGCGGTCGAGAGAGCCTGCACCCGCAGATCGCTCCAGGTCAGCCCCTCGCGGACCAGGGCCGGCAGGCCGAGGGCGACCGCGGTGGCGATCTCGACCGCCTGCAGGATCACGCCGTAGGCAAGAGCGTCGGCGGTGCTGACGCCAAACCCGGTGTGGAGGACGCTGATCACCGCGAGCTGGAAGACACCGATGTTGGACGGCGTCGCCGGCACCACCGCGGTCACGTTGACCGCAAAGAGGACAGCTGCGGCTGCGCCGATCCCGGCTTCGTTGTCGAGCCCGAGCGCGTAGAGCAGCGCCCAGCAGGCGGTCAGCTGGATCGCCCACGCGGTGAGCTGCGCGGCCGCAGCGGCGGTGCCGTGACGCGGGTCGCGGAAGACCGTCAGCCCGGCGCGGACCTGCACCAGCGCCCGGTGGATCGTCCCACCGAGCCTGGCGAGGCGGCCGTTGCCGTTGCGGCGCATCAGCAGCGGCGCCAGCAAGACCACGAGAAGGACCAGCAGCGGCACGAGGCTGAAAGCGAAGATCTGCTTGGTGCCGGAGTGGAAGAGCGGCGTGGTCGAGACGATGATCACTCCCAGCAGCAGCAGAGCAACCAGGTTCAGCATCGTCTGCGAGACGAGCGTCCCGAGCAGGACCGGGAAGGTTTCGCGCATCCGCCCCGTGCGCCGGGCCAGCGTCAGGGCGCGCGCCGGCTCGCCGAGCCGGGCCGGCAGGGTCGCCGACATGAGCACGCCGATCATCGTCGCCGAGGTGACGTCGCGACGGCGGATCGGTCGGCTCGGCAGGGCGGCGCGCGCGATCCAGTACCAGGAGGCGGCGCGGAAGAAGAGCGAGGTCGCCATCAGCGCGCAGGCGATCAGGACCAAGGTCAGGTTCGAGCGGACGATGCTTTCGACGACGGTGTCGATGCCGACCTTCTGGGCGGCGAGGAGGGTCAGCCCGACGCCCATCAACCCGGCGACTCCGAGGCCGACACGGCGGGCGACGACTCGACCCTTCTTGCCGGCCTGCGCCAGCGGCGGGTCGAGCGAAGGCAGGCGCTCCGCCGGTCGCTTCGGGTTCCCGTCGGCGGGCCGGATGCCGGCCCAGTGGGCGAACTTCTCGCCCGCGGTGACCGGCTTCGGCGCCTCGATCGCGCGCTCGTAGACGTCGGTGACCTGGTCGGCCACTCGTGGCCAGGCGTAGCGCTGGGCGCTGCGGCGGGCCGCTTCCCCCATTCCCCGCAGCCGCTCCGGCTCGTGGTGGATCCGCTGCAGCTCCTCGGCCAGACGCTGCGGGTCGCCCGGCGGAACCAGCAGCCCGTCGACGCCGTCGCTGACGACGTCGCTGTAGCCGGCGATCGCGGAGGCGATCACCGGGGTCCCGGCGGCGAAAGCCTCGGTCAGGACCATGCCGAAGCTCTCGCCCGAGAGCGACGGGGCGCAGAGAACGTCGGCCTGGTGCAGCTCGCGCCAGAGGGCATCGCCGGAGACGCGGCCGCGAACGTCCATGAAGCGCAGCAGGTCGGGGTCGGCCACGTAGCGGAGCACGTCCTCGCGCTCGGCGCCGATCACCGTCAGCTTGCAGGGCACGTGCTCGACCAGGGCGTTGAAGGCGGTGAGGAGGATCGGCAGCCCCTTGCGCTCCTCCGGCCGGCCGACGAAGAGGATCTTCAAGTTCC
>DASSNA010000238.1:0-2035 GCA_035688445.1 Solirubrobacterales bacterium
CTTCCGTGCCCGCCTCTCCGACCGCTTCGAGCTGCAGGGCTTCTACACCTACTCCGAGAGCATCGGCAACGTGCTCGCCGGCGCCGACGAGTTCCGCATCACCGACAGCGGCCACCAGGCCGACCTGGGCGGCGTGCGGCGCGACGTCTCGGTCAACCCGTTCGACCCGCAGTGCTCGCAGTGCTTCGGGCCGCTCGACACCGACGCCCGCCATCGCCTGACCCTGAGCGGCGTCTACCGGGCCAACTGGGGGATCAACCTCTCCGGCATGTTCCGCTACCGCTCGGGCACGCCGTACACCAACTTCATCGCCACCGACCTGAACGCCGACGGCTTCCCCTACGACCTGCCGGCGCGGACGAGCGTCAACGCCAAGCGCGGCGCCTCGTTCTCGCAGCTCGACCTGCGCATCGGCAAGGAGATCACCTTCGGCAGCGACTACGGCCTCGAGCTGATCGCCGAGGTGTTCAACGTGCTCAACGAGAAGAACCCGGCCAAGTACAACCGCTTCGGCGTGGCGACCAACTTCGCGGGCGATCCGCTGCAGGGCGAGCAGCGCCTCGCCCAGCTCGGCCTGCGGCTACGCTTCTAGCGGCGGCTCACCGGCTCGAGACGGGCTGCGGCTCCTGCACCTTGGAGGGCGCTCCGGCGCCCTCTTTCTTTTTCTCACCGTGCTCCCGCCCCGGGACCGGCATCGCGTGCTTGTCCGGCTGGATGCGCGTCCCGTAACGGCGCGCGTAGACCTGCGTGATCTCGGCGCCGAAGAAGAGGATCATCGCCGAGTAGTAGATCCACAGCAGGACGATCACCAGCGAGCCGGCCGCGCCATAGACCGAGGCCACGCTGCTACGCCCCAGGTAGAGGCCGATCAGGTATTTGCCGAGAGTGAACAGGAGCGCGGTGGAGACCGCCCCGACCCAGACGTCGCGCCAGGCGATGCGCACGTCGGGCAGGAAGCGGAAGAGCATCGCGAAGAGCGCCGTGACGACCGCGAACGAGAAGAGCTCGCTCACCACCTGGAGGAGGACTTTGCCGGCCGGCAGGAGACCGGCGAAGTAGGTGCCGACCGTCGTCAGGGCCGTGCTGACTACCAGCGAGACGAGGAGCAGGAAGCCGATGCCGAGCAGCATGCCGAAGGCGGCGGCGCGGCTCATCACGATCCCCTTGATGCCGCGGCCCGGCTTCGGCCGCACGTCCCAGATGTGGTCGAGCGAGCCCTGCAGCTGGGTGAAGACACCCATCGCGCCGAACAGGATGGTGACCACGCCGACGACGGTGGCGAGGAGGCCCGAGCCGTGCCGGCCGGCGTTGGCGACCATGGTCTGGATCGCCTGCCCCCCCTGGGGTCCGACCAGGCC
Organism: Solirubrobacterales bacterium; assembly: GCA_035688445.1. Classification (GTDB taxonomy): domain Bacteria; phylum Actinomycetota; class Thermoleophilia; order Solirubrobacterales; family 70-9; genus VAYN01. The sequence continues at coordinate 1,359 of DASSNA010000238.1, forward strand.
GCTGATCTCGCCGACGAGCCGCCCCTCGACCGCGTCACGGCCGAAGGCCAGGCCGGCGATGGCGATCACGATGAGGAGCAGGGGGGCGAGGGAGAAGATCGTGTAGTAGGCGAGGGCCGCCGCGTGCTGGGGGACCTCGTCATCCGTCCACTCGGTGAACGTCTCTTTGAGGAAGTCGAAGGCCGGTTTGATCTGCATGCTGCGGCTCCTGCGGGCTAAAACCCGATGTTAGAATCCGACGTCGAGCGGGCGCCCGTCGATCGTCGCCCTCTCGCCGGGGATGAATGCGAGCCGGGTGCCATCGCGCGCCGTGTAGAGCAGCTCGCCGCCCACCACCCCATCGCCGAGGGCGGGCCACGTCCGCTACGACGTTCTGGCGTATCCTGGTCCCCTGTCCAGGGCTCCGCCCCGGAGGTCCCCATGCTGCAGAAACGAATCGACGGCCTGAACGACGAGCTACAGGCGAATGGCGAGGAGGAGGACCGGCGGGAGGGCGCGGCCCGCTACCTCACCCGGCTGCTGGAGGGGAAGTTCGGCCCGCTCGACGAGGAGAGCCGCGCGCGCGTCGAGGCGGCCGACTTCGAGCGCCTGATCCTCCTGACCGACCGCATGCTCGACGCCCACAGCGTGCAGGATGTCTTCAACGACTGAAGCGCGCGCCTTGCTCCCATGCGCAT
>DASSNA010000240.1:0-11093 GCA_035688445.1 Solirubrobacterales bacterium
AACAGCGGGGAGGGTCCGTCGAGGGGCCCTACCCCGCCCCGTCCCGGTCCGCAGCTCCGTTCGGGATTAGATGGGGCCCACCTCGCTCCGGAAACGGGAGTTCGATTACGTCGAAGTCTTTGGGGGCGACGGTGGGTTCGAAGACTTCCTTTGCCTCTTCGATCACGGTGCCGACGTGGTAGCGGGAGGAGATGTGGACGAGGGCGAGCATCTTCACGTGCGCCTCAGCGGCGACCGCGGCGGCCTGGCCGACGGTCGAGTGGCCGGTCTCGGCGGCTCGCTGCGCCTCCTCCTCGGCGAAGCTGGCGTCGTGGACGAGCAGGTCGGCGTCGGCGGCGGCGGAGACGGTGGCGGGGCTGGGCGCGGTGTCGCCAGTAATGACGATCGTGCGGCCGGGGCGCGACGGTCCCATCACCTGGTCCGGGGTGACGATGCCGGCCTCGCCCTCGACCTCCTCCCCGCGTTGCAGTGCAGCGTAGGCCGGCCCTTCCGGCACGCCGGCGGCAGCCGCGGCATCAGGGTCGAAGCGACCAGGGCGCTCGGCCTCGACCAAGGCGTAGCCGTTGGCGCGAGCGCTGTGGGCGGCCTCGAAGGGGCGAACCTCATAGCCCTCGTGTGGCACCGGCTCGCCGTTGGCGAGCTCGATCAAGTCCAGCGAGTACTTCAGCCGCCCGATCAACGGTCCGAAGATCTGGAACAGCTCGCCCAGCCCTGGCGGCCCGTAGATCCTCAGCGGCACCCGCCGGTCGGTCAGGTCATAGGTCTTCAGCAGTCCCGGCAGCCCCAGCACATGGTCGGCGTGGAAGTGGGTGAGGTAGATCTCATCCGCCTGCACCAGCCCCAACGAGCGCTGCATCTGCCGCTGCGTCCCTTCCCCGCAGTCGAACAGCAGCCGCTCCCCCCCACGGCTGACCAGCACGCTAGCCGTAGAGCGCCGCGCCGAAGGCACCGAGCCCCCGGTTCCCAGGAAAGTCACAGCCAAATCCATCGGCGGCGAGCCTACGCGAGTCAGGGACTAAGCTGCCGGTTGAGCGCCCGTAGCTCAGCTGGATAGAGCGCTTCCCTCCGGAGGAAGAGGCCACAGGTTCGAATCCTGTCGGGCGCGCTGCTTGCCGTGTCGAGTTTGTCAACCAGGAGGCGACAAACTCGCCAGTGGCTAGCCCTCGGCGGCCTTGAACCTCGCCAGCCACTCGTCGCGGTCGAACTCCGCGGGCTCGGTTTCGGCGAGGAAACGCTCTAGGGCGGCGATGAAGCGGCCGGGGCGCTCTAGCTGGGGGACGTGGCCGGTCCCCTCGAAGATCTCGAGGCGGCTGCTGGGCAGCTGCTCGTGGACGGCGCGGGCGTGGTCGACGGGGATGATCGGGTCGTCTTCGCCCCAGAGGATCAGCAGCGGCAGGGCTTCGGCGAGGTAGAGCTTGTCGAGGGCGGCGACGCGCTGGCCCTTGGTGCCGACGACCGAGCGCAGCGTCGCCAGGAAGGCCTTGCGACGCTCGGAGTCGGAAAGCGATGCGTAGCCGCGGGCCACTTCGGCCAGGTCGGCGTTGGGTCGCAATCCCACGGCCCCGAGGCCACGGCCTAGAGCGGAGCCGACCTTGCTCCCCACGCCGGCCGTGGCGGAGATGAAGAGGTCGGCGCCGGGCAGCGCCGCCGCCCGCAGAATCGGGCTGACGTCGGGGCCGAGGCCACCGCTGGAGACGAGGATCAGGCGCTCGACCATCTCGGGGAACTGGTAGGTGAACTGCATCGCCACCCCGCCGCCGAGCGAGTGCCCGACCAGCGTCGCCCGCTCGTGCCCGAGGGTCAGCAGCAAATCGCGCAGGCCGCTGGCGAGGCTGCCGAGCGAGTAGTCGCCGCTGCCGGGAGCGGAGAAGCCGTGCCCGGGAAAGTCGGGGGCGATCACGGTGCGGTTGAGGGCAAGCGGCTCGATCACCGATTCCCAGTTGGCCCCGGTTCCCGCCATCCCGTGGATCAGCAGCAGGACCGGCCCGGAGCCCGCTTCGACGAAGTTGACGGCGCTGCCGTGCACCTCGACGGTGCGGGGCTTCGCCTCGCTTGCCTTCAGCCGCGTCACCTTGCTTGCCACGTCGAGAACCTACCCATGAACCGGGTCGGGGTATCGCCCAAGCCGGCGGATCTGTGACGGATTCCAATACTGTCGCGCCTGTGAGCGACGCTCCCGATCGGACCCCGCAGGACGCACGTCCGCCCCGCGGCGCCCTGATCGTGGTCGCAGTCGGCCTCGTCGCCTGCGTGGTCGCCGCCCTCGCCAGTACCGGCAAGGGCGAGGGCGAAGCGGCGAACCTGGAATGGGTCCAGAACCGCTCGGTCGCCGACTCGGCGACGGTCTCGGTACCGGGCGGGCAGGGCGAGATGGGCTTCGTAAATACCGCCATCCACGCCACCGGCACCAACGTCAGCGGCTACTCGCTCTTCGACGTCGCCACGACGCTGCGGGTCTCGGCCGGGTCCCCGATCGGCGGCAGCCGCATCCTCTGCATGGTCAAAAGCGGCCACGGCACCGAAATCGCCCAAAGCGGAGGCGGGCTGAGAGGCACCTACCCGCGCTCCTCGGAAGAAGGGATCTACGGCCAGGAAGTGCCGGAAACGGTGCTGATGGACTTCAGCTCCCACAGCAGCGAACTCGCCAGCCTCGAAGTCCCCGACCGGCCCCGGCGCTTCACCACCGAACCCGGCGTGAAGCTGGAATGGCCCGAATACGAAGTCGGGGTCGAGCACCTCAAATACTTCATCGCCGGGAAGCCGAAGAACGACCTCGAACTGCCCTTCTTCACGGTCTGGAAAACGACCTCCACCCCCGCGGCCGCAGTCAGCTGCACGCTGACCACCAGCGCCGGCACCTCGACGGCGAAGACGCAGGTGGCGCTGGCAAAGCCCTCGCCGCCGATCGACGAAGAAGCCGAAGAACTCAAAGCCGAAGAACGCGAAGAAGCCGAAGAAAAGGAAGAAGGCTAGGCCTCGAGGCGCTCCTGGGGAGCGACCAGCAGCTCCGGCCCTTCCGCCATCCCTTTGCCGACCTTGTTCAGCGCCGGGTTGGCCGGCTCCCCCGCCATCCGTGCCGCGTCCAGCGGCCCGCACATCGCCACCGCGTCCTCGGCGTTTAGGTCCGGGCGCAGCCAGGCGGCCTCGGCCTCCGGGCTCGACAGGATCGCCGGCATCCGGTTGTGGACCGGCGCCACGACTTTGTTCGGCGTCGTCGTTACCAGCGTGCAGGTGTAGAGGTAGCCGTCCTCGTCGTAGCCCCGGTCCTCGGGGTTGTCCCACTCCTTGCGGGTGCAGAGTCCGGCGAAGGCGAAGGGCTCGCCGCCGTCGACGGTGAAGCGCCAGGGCTGGCGCGGCTGCTTCGGGTCCTCTGCCTTCATCCACTCGTAGAAGCCGTCGGCGACGATCAGGCAGCGGTGGCGGAACTTGCCGACCAGCGGCGAGTAGGCCCGGCTTTTCATCAGGTTCTCTTTTTTCGCGTTGATCATCCGGTAGCCGACCTTGAGGTCCTTGGACCAGACCGGCACCAGCCCCCAGCGCATCAGCTTCGCCTCCCGCACGCCCTGCTCCGCCTCTTCGGGGTCGGGCGAGGCGCGAACGACGAGGACCTCCTGCGTTGGGGCGACGTTGAAACGACCGAGCCCAGGCGGCGCTTTCTCCTTGCCACCGTCCTTCGCGCTCTCTTTCGCCTCGGCTCCCCCCGAGCGCCGCTCCAGCGCTTTTTCAAGCTCGACCTCGAAGCGATCGGCGATCTTCTTCGTGTCTTTGTTGGTGACCGTGAACCGTCCGCACATAGGCCTCAGCCTAGCTGTGCGAGCCGCCGGCCTTCAGGGCCGCAACTCCGGGTGATCGCGGTACCAGTCGAGGGTGCGGATCAGGCCGTCGCGGACCTCGACCTCGGGGGCCCAGCCGGTCATCTCCCGCAGCTTGGTCGAGTCGACGTACTGGCGGTCGATCTCACCATCGGGGTTGCCCGTGCCGAGGAATTCGGGCTCGAGCTCGGCACCGGAGACCTCGACGATCGTCCGCAGGACCTCGGCAACCGAGTAGGGCCGCTCGCCCCCGGCGTTGAAGGCCTCCCCCGCCCCCGGCCCACCGGCGCCGACTGCGTGCTCCACCGCCATGTATGCGGCGACCGCGTCGGCGACGTAGAGGAAGTCACGTTCGGGGCTGCCATCGGAGCGGATCTGGGGACGGCGGCCGTCAAGGACTGCGGCTATCGCCTCTGGGATCAGGCGGGAGAAGTTCGGGTCGCCGCCACCGTAGATGTTGGCGAAGCGGGTCACCGCCACCGGCAATCCATAGGCGGGCTGGTAGCTGAGCGCGATCGCATCGGCGGCCGCCTTGCTTGCCTCATACGGCGAAGCCGGTTGCAGTCGCATCTCCTCGCGGTAGGGCAACTGGTCACTTGGGCCGTAAGCCTTGTCGGAAGAGGCGACGATCATCGCCGGCACGTCGGCGCGGCGGCAGGCCTCGAGCAGGCTCCAGGTGCCGCGGACGTTGACTTCGAAGGTCTGAGTGGGATCGGCCATCGCCGGCCCGACCAGCGTCTGGGCGGCGAGGTGGAAGACGACGTCGAACTCGCCAGCAGCGATCGTCGCCTCAACTGCCAGGGCGTCGCGGAGGTCGATCTGCAGCAGCTCCACATCTGCATTGATTCCCTGCAGAACTAGACCAGAGGCGGGCGGTGGTTCTAGGTCGAGCACCGTCACCACGTCGCCGCGTTCGAGTAGCGCCCGCGCCAGGTTCGAGGCCACGAACCCGTGGCCTCCCGTAACCAGTGCCCGCTTCAACGAACGTCCACCGAGGCCTGATCCCAGATGCGCCAGGGAGCGCGACCGGCAGCCCAGAGGTCGTTTAGCACGACCGCGTCCTTATAGGTGTCCATGCAGTCCCAGAAGCCCTCATGGCGAAAGGCGCGCAGCTCGCCGTCGGCGGCCAGTCGCGAGAGCGGCTCGCGCTCCAGCACGCTGTCGGAGTCGAGGCGGCCGAGCACCCCCGGCTCGAAGCAAAAAAAGCCGCCGTTGATCCAGTGCTCGCTGCGCGGCTTCTCAACGAAGCCGGTCACCTCGTCGCCACGCAGCTCCGCCACGCCCCACTGCAGGTCGGGACGGACGACGGTGACGGTGGCAAGACCGCCGTGCTCCTGGTGGAAATCGAGCAGTTCCCCAAGGTCCACGTCGGCGACGCCATCGGCGTAGGTGACGCAGAAACGCCCGTCCCCCAGCCGCTCCGCCGCTGCCCGCACGCGACCGCCGGTCGGCGTGTCGAGGCCGGTGTCAAAACACTCGACCCGCACCCCCTCCGGCCAGCGCTCAGCCGCGGCGAATTCCGCCACCGCCTCGCCCATGTAGCCGGTCGCAAGCAAGAAACGATCAAACCCCTGCGCCGCGTAGATCTGCACCACGTGCCAGAGGATCGGCCGCCCACCGATCTCGACCAGCGCCTTTGGCATCGACTCAGTCCGCTCGCGCAGCCGCGTCCCGCGGCCGCCACAGAGGATGACTACGGGTGGCTTCATCGAGGGGATTATCGGCAATTTGCCGACACAGGCGCCAGCCGACTCGACCTACATGCAATTACGCAATATGTACTGAATAATATTTGCCCTTTCGTGAAATAGGTCCATTCGCCAGGAGGAACTCCCATGAAACGTCTCGGTTTCGCCGCCATCGTGACCCTGCTATCGCTGGCGGTGCTCGGGCCCGGCACCGCCTCCGCGACCGTCGGGGCGACACTGTGCAAAGCCAACGAAGCCCCATGCAGCGCGGAAAATCTCTATCCCGAAGAAACCTTTCTCGAAATGAGCCTCAAGCCCGGTACGAGCTTGATCAAAGAACGTCCCTTTGAAGCTTTCGAACCGGTGAATGAATGCCAGGGCTCGGAACTAACTGCCATCGCCTTTGAAGGAGGCGTGGAACGAGCGGTCAGCGCCCCACTGAGTGCTCTCAGCTACAGCGAATGCGGAAACTGCACAACCACCGTGATCGCACCCGGGAGGTTTGTCATCGAAGGGAGCGCAGGGACTAGCGGAAAAGTGACTTGGAAGGAATTCAACCTGGAAGAACGCTGCGGTGGCAGTCCCCTGTTCCCTCCCACGAAATGCATCTGGACCGGCGAAGCCAAAGGAACGATCGCGCTCGCGGGAGGCAGCGAAGCGACACTGAGGCTGGAAGAAGTAGAAGCGCCTCTCCAAAAAGGATGCACCCAGACGATCTGGACTGCTGAATATGTGGTTAATAGCCCACAGCCGCTTTTCGTGGTTGGCGACACGACGCGTCTATGTAAAACGGCCTCATCGCCCTGTACCGAAAGCTACGAAAAAGGCACGAAAATCAAATCTGCTCTGAAGTCAGGCACCAAAGCGGTCCTGAAAGACAATTTTGGGTCGGTGACGTGCGAAGAATCCGAAATTGCCGGTGAATTGACGAGCTCAGGCACCCCGGTCGAAGGGACCGTGAGCTCGGTGACCTTTGCCAAATGCAACTGCCCAACCACTAGCCCCCCAATAGAAGCTAGATCGTTCACCGTGAGGTGGAAAAGCGGAAACGACGGATCCATGACCCTCCCGGGAGTCGCAATCAGCGTGGCGTGCTCAGGAGCCGAATGCGTCGGCTTCGCGGGCGTTAAAGAAAAAGTCTCCTTGATCGGCAGCAATCCCGCCGTAATCAAACTGGAAGAAGCGCCATTCGCAAAATCGTCCGGCGCAGGATGCGGCACCCTCAAATGGACCGCTGAATACGAAGTGACCGAACCCAAACCTCTTTACGTAAGCCTGAACAGAAGCTAGGGCTGATACGGACTGGAGCCGGCGGCGTCTCAGCTGCCGCCGGCAACTGCCGGCAAAATCGTCACCTCGTCGCCGTCATTGATCGAGGTCTCCAAGCCCTGTTGGAAGCGGATGTCCTCGCCGGAGACGTAGACGTTGACGAAGCGGCGCAGGTCGCCGTCTTGGGTGATCCGGTCGCGGAGGCCGCCGTGGGCGTCGAAGACGGCGTCGAGCACCTCGCCGACGGTCGAGCCGTCGACTTCGAGCTCCGCCTCGCCGCCGGTGGCGGCGCGCAACTGGGTCGGGATCTTCACGGTGACTGACATTGGCCGCCGATTCTACGACTGAGTGCGCCTGGGGGCGCGCAGGGTCGAGGAGATCGAGGACGCAGGGTGCAGCCCTTGCTGGAGGCAAGGGCAAACCCGAGGACGATGAGATCCGAAGGCCATGCGCGTCATCCAGGGGTGCTCAGTCGTGGGATTGGTGGCCATTAGACGGTTACCTCCTGGCGGAACTCGGCCTCAAAGCTGTCGAGGCTGGGGTCGATCTCGTGCATCTGAAACGTATCGCGGGTCGCGTCGAGCGTCTTCAGGCCCTCGCCGGTGATGTAGACGACGACCTTCTCGCCGGCGCGAATCTCGCCGCGCTCGGCTAGCTTGCGCAGGACGCCGACGGTGACGCCGCCGGCGGTCTCGGTGAAGATGCCGGTGGTCTCCGCCAGCAGCTTGATCCCTTCGCGGATCTCCTGGTCGGTGACCGCGTCGATGCCGCCGCCGGTGCGGCGCGCATGCTCGACCGCGTACGGCCCATCAGCCGGGTCGCCGATCGCGAGACTCTTGGCGATCGTCTCCGGCCGCTGCGGTTTGCAGACTTCCCAGCCTTCGGCGAAGGCGGTTGCGACCGGGCTGCATCCCTCCGCCTGGGCGCCGTTGAAGATCGGCTGCTCGCCGCTGACGAGCCCGAGGTCGAGCCACTCCTGGAAGCCGCGGCCGAGTTTGGTGAAGAGCGAACCCGAGGCGATCGGACTGACCACTCGGTCGGGAAGTTCCCAACCCAGCTGCTCGACGGTCTCGTAGGCGAGCGTCTTCGAGCCCTCGGCGTAATAGGGGCGCAGGTTGACGTTGACGAAGGCCCACGGGTGCGTCTCGGCCAGCTGCGTACAGAGGCGGTTGACGTCGTCGTAGTTGCCGCGGACGCCGACCAGGTTGGTCCCGTAGACGCCGGTGGCGAGCAGCTTCTGCTCCTCCAGGTTGGCGGGGACGAAGACGTAGGAATCGAGGCCCGCCGCAGCCGCGTGGGCGGCGACGGCGTTGGCGAGGTTGCCGGTCGAGGCGCAGGCGACGGTCTCGAAGCCGAGCTCCTGCGCTTTCGCGACGGCAACGGCGACGACTCGGTCCTTGAACGAGTGGGTCGGGTTGGCGGCGTCGTTCTTGATCCAGATCTCGGCGTCGACCCCGAGCCGCTCGGCCAACCGGTCGGCGCGCAAGAGCGGCGTCAGACCCGGCTCCAGCGGGTCACCAGGGCGCCCGGCGAAGGGCAGGAAGTCGGCGTAGCGCCAGATCCCCTGCGAGCCGGCCTGGATGCGCCGTTTCACCTCGGCCGCGTCGAGGCCGCTGAGGTCGTAGGTCACCTCCAGCGGGCCAAAGCAGTTTTCGCAGACGTAGCGGGCATCGAGCTCGTAGCTCGTCCCGCACTCCTTGCACTTCAGGCTCTCAACAGACATCCGATCCTCTTTTCCGCTTCAACAAAAAAACCTCCGCCGTCTGTGGGGCAGAGGTCCAGATCGGACATCCCCCACATCTTCCAGGTCTTCAACCGCAACCTGCTGGAGTTGGCACCTGTCTCGACCTTGCGATCGAGGTGGTTGCCGGGGCTTCATCGGGCCAGTCCCTCCACCCCTCTAGATGTGGCGTTATGTGCAGGGAACCTTACCAGGCACCCCCGATTCCTTCTACCGCGTGCAAGGCGGCTAACCTTGGCACCGCAATGACCACGCCGCGCAAAGAGACGATGGGCCTGACGAGCGATGCCGAACCTTCCGAAACCAAGGCTGCGGCGGCCTGGCCGGCGCGGCGAGCTCGCCTCTCAGCCGGCTGCGCCTGAGCCGCAGAAGCCGAACGTCGAGCAGATCGACGCCGCCGGCCTGCGCTGGGTCAACATCGAGTGGCCGGGGTCGCTGGAGCGCACCTGGCTCGAGGAGCACTTCGACTTCCACGCCCTCGACCTCGAGGACGTGCTCTCGCGTAACCAGCGGCCGAAGATCGACGTCTACGACGACTACCTGTTCATCGTCCTCCACCTGCCGGTCTTCGACCCCAATGCGGGCCGCCTCGGCGCCGGCGAGCTCGACCTCTTCGTCGGTCCCGACTACGTGGTCACGATCCCGAACCTGCCGCTACAGCCGGTCGAGTACCTGTTCGAGCGCTGCCGTGCCAAAGAGGAGTTGCGCGAGCAGCTCTTCTCGCGCGGCTCCGGCTACTTGCTCTACCGGCTCGTTGACGACAGCTTCGACTACTGCTTCCCGATGCTGCGCAAGATCGGCAACAAGCTCGACGCGCTCGAGGACGACATCTTCGAAGAGCGGGCCGAGGCGGTCGTGCGCGACATCTCCAACGTCAAGCAGGAGATCATCAACTTCCGCAAGGTGATCCGGCCGCAGCGGCCGGTTTTGCGCGATCTCGAGAAAGTGAAGCTGCGCTACCTCGCCTCCGACCTCGATCTCGAGATCTACTTCGACGACATCGTCGACGCACACGAGCGGATCTGGGACATGCTCGAAAACTACAAGGAGGTCGCCGAGGCGCTCGAGGAGACCAACGAGTCGGTGATCTCGCATCGCCTCAACGACATCCTCCGGGTGCTGACCTCGATCAGCGTCGTGATCCTGCCGCTCACCCTGATCGCCAGCATCATGGGGATGAACTCCTGGGTCCCGGGGGAACACAACGAGGCCGGCTTCTTCGTCGTGCTCGGGGTGATGGCGCTGCTGCTGATCGGCCTTGTCGCCTACTTCCGCAAACGCCGCTGGCTGTAGATCGAACTGCATCAAATTTCTGGCCTAGCAGCCCGGAAATTTGATGCAGTTCGATCGCCAATAGGATGGTTGGCCCATGGCAAATTTCCGCATCTGGGCGCCGTGGCGCCTCGCTTACGTGAAGGACGCGTCAAAGGACAACGAGGAGGAGTGCATCTTCTGCGCCAAGCCGGCGGCGGACGATGATGAAGCGAACCTGATCGTCCACCGCGGCGAGCACAGCTTCGTGATCCTCAACCTCTTCCCCTATACGAACGGGCACCTGATGGTGGCGCCCTACGAGCACGTCGGCCGCCTGCAGGAGATCCCCGCCGAGACGCTGGCGGAGATGATGGCGCTGGCGCAGCAGGCGATGGAACGCCTTGAGTCCGTCTACCAGCCGCACGGCTACAACGTCGGCTTCAACCAGGGCCGCGTCGCCGGCGCTGGCGTTGAGCACCACATCCACATGCACGTCGTCCCCCGTTGGGCGGGCGACAACAACTTCATGCCGGTGATCGCCGATACGAAAGTGATGCCGCAATCGATCGAGCAGAGCTACGAGGCCTTGAGGGGAGCATTCTGATGACACGATTTACGCCCGGACGCGAAGCGGAGGACGTAAATCCTGATCCGAAGATCTTCAAGGCGTACGACATCCGCGGCCTCTATGGAGAGGAGATGGACGAGACGACCGCGGAGGCGATCGGGCGCGCCTTCGCACGGGTGCTGGGGCGGCTGCGCGGCAAGCAGCCGAGCGAGCTGCGGGTCGGCCTCGGCCGCGACATGCGGCTGACCGCGCCAGCGATGGCGGCGGCGGTGCGCGACGGCCTCGTCGCCGAGGGCGCAACCGTGATCGACGCCGGCATGGTCGCGACCGAGGTGCTCTACCACCTGGTCGGCTCGCGCGAGCTCGACGGCGGCGCGATGGTGACCGCCTCGCACAACCCCAAGGCCTACACCGGGGTGAAGCTGGTCCGCGAGGGGGCGCTGCCGCTCTCCGGCGACGCCGGCATCGGCGACGTGCGGGCGGAGATCGAGGCGGGCCTCGGCGAGGCGCCGGGCGGCGGCAGTTCCGAGGAGATCGACGTCTGGGACGAATTCCGCGCCCACGCGCTCTCCTTCATCGACCCCGCCAACGTGAAGCCGATGAAGGTCGTGGTCGACGGCGGCAACGGGATGGGCGGGCCGATGGTCGGGCCGGTGCTGGAGAGGCTCGGGCTCCACCTGGAGGAGATGTACTTCGTGCCGGACGGGGAGTTCCCCGACCACGAACCGAACCCGCTCCTTCCCGAGAACCGCAAGTTGATC
>DASSNA010000261.1:0-3455 GCA_035688445.1 Solirubrobacterales bacterium
CCGGTGCCAGCCGGACCAGCACGTCTGCGCTGGCGGCGCGCATGTTGGTCTGCTGTTTGGCCTTGGTCGGGTTGACGTCGAGGTCCTCGGAGCGCGAGTTCTCGCCGATGATCATCCCTTCGTAGACCTCCTCGCCGGACCCGACGAAGAGCGTGCCACGTTCCTGCAGGCTCATCAGCGAGTAGCTCGCGGTCTGGCCGCGCCGGTCTGCCACCAGCGAGCCGGTCTGGCGCGTGCGCAGCTCGCCCGCCCAGGGCTCCCAGCGGTCGAAGACGTGGTGCATCAGGCCGCTGCCGCGGGTGACGGTGAGGAACTCGGTGCGGAAGCCGATCAGCCCCCGCGCCGGCACCAGGTACTCCATTCGCACCCAGCCCGTGGAGTGGTTAACCATCTGCTCCATCCGCCCTTTGCGCCCGGCCAGCATCTGGGTGACGTCGCCAACGTGCTCCTCGGGCACGTCGATCGCCAGCCGCTCGACCGGCTCGTTGATCTGCCCTTCGATCTCCCGCGTCACCACCTGCGGCTGTCCGGCGGTCAGCTCGTAGCCCTCGCGCCGCATGATCTCCAGCAGCACCACCAGCTGCAGCTCGCCGCGCCCCTGCACCTCCCAGGCGTCCGGCCGTTCGGTCTCCTTCACCCGCAGCGAGACATTGCCGACCAGCTCGGCATCGAGCCGCGAGAGGATCTGGCGTGCGGTTAGCTTGTCGCCCCCCTGCGTCCCGGCCAGCGGCGAAGTGTTGATCCCGACTACGACCGAGAGCGAGGGCTCATCGACGGTGATCACCGGCAGCGGCTGCGGGTCGTCCGGGTCGGCCAGCGTCTCCCCGATCGTCACCTCTTCGATCCCGGCGACGGCGATGATTTCGCCTGGCCCGGCCTCCTCGGCGGCGACCCGCTCCAGCCCCTGGGTGACGTAGAGCTCGGAGACCGCCGCCCGCGCGACGCTGCCGTCGGCTCGGCACCAGGCGATCTGCTGCCCGGAGCGGATCGTCCCCTCGTGGACGCGACAGATCGCTAGCCGCCCCACATAGGGCGAGGCGTCGAGGTTGGTGACGTGCGCCTGCAGCGGCGTCCCCGGCTCGTACTGCGGCGCCGGGATCTTCTCCACCATCAGGTCGAGTAGCGGCTTCAGGTCCTCGCCCTCGACCCCCTCTTCGAGTGCCGCCCAGCCCGCCTTGGCATTGGTGTAGACGATCGGGAAGTCGATCTGCTCGGAGTCGGCGTCGAGGTCGATGAAGAGCTCGTAGACCTCGTCGACCACCTCGGCGATCCGCGCATCAGGGCGGTCGACCTTGTTGATGACGAGGACGATCGGCAGTTTGCGCTCGAGCGCCTTGCGCAGCACGAAGCGGGTCTGCGGCAGCGGCCCCTCGGAGGCGTCGACCAGGAGCAGCGCCCCGTCGACCATCGTCAGCGCCCGCTCCACCTCGCCGCCGAAGTCGGCGTGCCCCGGCGTGTCGACGATGTTCAGCTTCACCTCGCCGTAGTTGACGGCGGTGTTCTTGGCGAGGATCGTGATCCCCTTCTCGCGCTCGAGGTCCATCGAGTCCATCACCCGCTCGGCGACCTCCTGGCCCTTGCGGAAGGTCCCGGTCTGCCACAGCATCGCGTCGACCAGCGTCGTCTTCCCGTGGTCGACATGGGCGATGATCGCGATGTTTCTCAGGTTGTCTTGAGTCGTCATTCCGAGTGGAGAGTAGTGAGGACGGTGTATGGCCGAGCAGATCAAGGACGCAGGGAGCGCCGCGTGCTTTGCACGCAAGCGACCGAGGACGCCGAGATGCGAAGCGCCATACGCCGTCCTGGCCCCAAGCAAGACGAAGCCCGCCTCACGGGCGGGCTTCGCAACTACTGGAAGCGTTTGGCGAGACTACTGCTGCTGAACGCTCGCAGCGGCTGGGCCCTTCGGCCCTTCTTCGGACTCGTAACTCACTTTCGCGCCCTCGGTCAGGGACTTGAAGCCCTCGCCGAGAATGGCGCTGTGATGGACGAAGACGTCCTTCGAGCCGTCGTCGGGCGTAATGAACCCGTAGCCCTTATCGTCGCTAAACCACTTGACAGTTCCAGTGGGCATGCATTGCCTCCACTTCATGTGCTGCGAACGCGGAGGATGCAAAAGCAACGACTGCGAGCGCTACGCACAACTTTCGCCGGTATCAACCGGCCCTAACAGTCGGGGACCGTAGCAGGATCATCCGCCGGTGGATCTAGCGTTGGCGTGTGCGCTTTCTCGACAGCATCGATCGTGAGGCGATCGCCGACCTGCTGAAACGCGACGAGTTCTTCTGGCTCGACCTCACCGATCCGGGCGAGCCGGAGGCAAAACAACTGGGGGAAGCGTTCTCCTTCCACCCGCTGCCGCTGGAGGACATGCTGAAGCGCAATCAGCGGCCGAAGCTCGAGGACTACGACGAGTACATGTTCCTCGTCTACTACGGCGCCAGCTATGGAGACGACGGCGTCATTCACCTGGAAGAGGTCCACGCCTTCCTCAGCGGCGCCTACATCGTCACTTCGCACCAGCACCGCTGCGCGGTGCTGGTGGAAGCGCGCGAACGCCTAAAAGCGCAGGAGCCCCGCTCGGAGCAGTTCGTCGTCTACCGCGTGATCGACGGTCTCACCGACAGCTTCTTCCCGGTCCTCGAGCAGCTCGACGAGCGGATGGAACAACTCGACGAAGAGATCTTCCAGCGGCCGACGCCAGCGCACCTGGAGCAGATCACCGACCTCCGCCGCCAGCTCGTCGAGTTGCGCCGGGTGGTGACGCCGCAGCGCGACCTGCTCGCCCGCAGCATCGACGACATCCTCGAAATCCCCGGCCTCGAAGCCGACTCGCGCAACTACTTCCGCGATGTCTATGACCACGCGATCCGCATCTCCGACCAGATCGACTCCTACCGCGACCTGCTGCAGGGGACCCGCGACGCCTACCTCTCGGTGGTCTCCAATCGCCTCAACCAGATCACCAAGCAGCTGACGGTGGTGGCGACGATCTTCCTGCCACTCTCTTTCTTGGTCGGCTTTTTCGGCCAGAACTTCAAGTGGCTGGTGGAAAACATCGGCAGCGAGGCCGACTTCCTGGTCTTCGGCGTCGGCAGCTTGGTGATCTCGGTGATTGGGCTGTTGATTTGGTTCCGGCGCGGGTCTTACCTTTAAGCGCGGGAATTCAGGTGTCCTTCAAAGACGGCCGATAGTTAGGGCGAATGCCCGACCGCAAGGGAATTCGCCGCCCCTGTGGCCGTGCCGCGACGCTCGCGGCGGTTGCCTCCTGCCTCCTGCCCGCGGCAGTGTCCGCGGCGACCAAGGGGACGGAGCCGCTGGCTCCGCCGCTCACCGAACTGGCGAAGCCAGCGGTTCGCGCCCTGCCAGACGCTGCGCAGGCGAGGCAGCTCGGCTTCCCTGCCAGCGGGCCGGGCTCCCTTCTCCGCCGCGGGAACCGGGTCGTCGTCAGGCTT
>DASSNA010000277.1:0-2304 GCA_035688445.1 Solirubrobacterales bacterium
CCGGTTGGCAACGGACTGACGCTCGGCCATAGGCGCGCTCATGTTCGCACGTCCCGCTGCACCCGCGCCGCGACCCCGCGCCCTTTCCGCATGGCTGCTGACCGTCGCCGCCCTGGTTTTCCTGATGGTCGTCGTCGGCGGGATCACGCGGCTGACCGAAAGCGGCCTCTCGATGGTCCGCTGGGAGCCGATCTCGGGCGCGATCCCGCCTCTCAATGACGCGCAGTGGCAGGCGGAGCTCGATCATTACAAGGAGAGCCCGCAATATCAGCAAGTCAATCACGGCATGTCGCTGAGCGACTTCAAGGCGATCTATTTCTGGGAATATCTCCACCGGCTGCTGGGGCGGCTGATCGGGCTCGCCTTCGCCCTCCCCTTCGCCTGGTTCGCGTGGCGCCGAGCGATCCCGCCTGGCTTCGGCTGGAAGCTCGGGGGCATCCTGGCGCTCGGCGCGCTTCAGGGGGCGATCGGCTGGTGGATGGTCGCCTCGGGGCTGGTCGACCGGCCCGAGGTCAGCCACATCCGCCTCGCCATCCATCTGCTGACGGCGCTGCTGATCTTCGCCAGCCTGATCTGGGTCGCGCTCGACCTCAGGAAGCCGGCGCGAATCCCGCTGCTCGGCATCTGGACTCTCTGCCTGCTCTATCTGCAGTTCATGTTCGGCGCCTATGTGGCGGGCCTCGACGCCGGCTATGCGTTCAACAGCTGGCCGAAGATGGGCGAGGACTGGTACCCGGCCGGGGCGGAATGGATGAGCCCGGCACTGCGCAACTTCGTCGACAATCCGATCACCGTCCAGTTCGTCCACCGCTGGCTGGCCTTCGCCGTGGCGGCCCTGGCGATCGCTCTGGCGGCCAAGGCGATCCGCTCGCGCCTGCCGTGGGAGGCGGCCGCGCTCGCTCTGGCGGTGACGGCCCAGATCACGCTCGGGATCCTCACTTTGCTCTCGGGCGTCCAGATCGACATCGCCGCGACCCACCAGGGCATGGCCGTGCTTCTGCTGGCGATGGTCGTGGTCACCGCCCACCGGCTCGGCGACGCCAGGCCATGACGGGAATCGTCAGCGTCTACGCGACCTTCCCGAGCGAGGAGGAGGCGCGGCGGATCGCGCGAACCCTCGTCGAGGAGCGCCTCGCCGCCTGCGCCAACATCTTTCCCTGCCAGTCGATCTACCGGTGGGAAGGGAAGATCGAGGAGGCGGGCGAGGTCGCCGCGATCCTCAAGACCCGCGCCGACCAGACGGCGGCCCTGCTGCTCCGCCTTTCCGAGCTGCACAGCTACGACGTCCCGGCGGCGGTTGTCTGGCCGATCGCCGACGCGCTCGCGCCCTATTCGGAATGGGTCGAAAATCAGTCCGGCTGACTGTCGAGGTCAAAGCTGATGGCAGCGCGCGATGCAGCCTTCCGGAGGCCGGCGTGCCACCGGCGGCAAGCGTCATGGTATTATTTTACCACTCGTGAAACCCGCGCTTTTCCTTGACTTCCGGCCTTCCTTTCGCCAAACGGCCGCCATCCGCGCGGCTCGCTTTGGGCCGCGCTGCTCATTTCAAAGAGGTCTGGCCCCATGAAGGCGCTGATGAAGACCACCCGGTCGGCGAAGCCGCGCGAGGTGGAGAAGAAATGGCATCTGATCGATGCCGACGGGCTGGTGGTCGGGCGTCTCGCCTCGATCGTCGCCAATATCCTGCGCGGCAAGCACAAGCCGAGCTTCACCCCCCACGTCGACTGCGGCGACCATGTCGTCATCATCAACGCGGACAAGGTCAAGTTCACCGGCAAGAAGCTGCAGGACAAGATCTATTACAAGCACACCGGCTATGCGGGCGGAATCAAGTCGGTCACCGCCGGCAAGGTGCTCGAGGGCCGCTTCCCCGAGCGCGTGCTCGAGAAGGCGATCGAGCGCATGATCCCGCGCGGGCCGCTGGGCCGCGACCAGATGCGCGCGCTTCACCTCTACAACGGCACCGAGCACCCGCACGGCGGCCAGAACCCCGAAACCCTCGACGTCGCGTCGATGAACCGCAAGAACAAGGTGGGTGCCTGAACATGGCCGACAAGGAAAAGAAATCGCTGGCTGATCTCGCCAAGCTGACCGCCGAGCCGGAAGCCCCCGCCGCCGAGGCCCCCGAGGCAGAAGCCGTCGAGGCCGCCGAGGCTCCCGTCGAGGCCACCGAGGCTCCCGTCGAGGCCGCCGAGGCGCCGGCGGACGCCGTCGAGGCGACCGAAGCTCCCGCGGCTCCTGCTGCCGAGCCCGCTCCGGCCGCCGAGGTCGCCCCGGCCCGCGAAGGCCGCGACGAAGGCGGCC
>DASSNA010000282.1:0-2593 GCA_035688445.1 Solirubrobacterales bacterium
CAGCCGTGCCAGCTCAAGCGACTTGTAGGCGGCTATGCCACCGCTGACGCCGAGAAGTAGACGTGCCATACCCCCGTTTTAACCGACGCCCGGGCTGCGAGCGCGGGAAACGCTAGGAGCGGTACTCGTATTTCAGCTTGCCCTCGGCGAGCTCTTCGAGCGACATCGTCAGGTAGTTCCGCTCGCCTTTGGTCTCGACCATCGGCGGCGGGTACTCGCCGAAGCCGCCCTCGCCAAGGTTGTGGAAGTAGCTGTTGATCTGGCGAGCGCGCTTGGCCGCGACGACGACGGCGGCGTAATGGGAATCGGCGTGCTCGAGAAGTTTGTCTACGCGTGGTTTGATCATCGGCGGCGAGTCTAGAGGATCAAGTCGGTGAGGCTTCGCCGAGCTCGCCGCGGACGATCGTGACCAGCTCGTCGGCGGCGCGCTCAAGGTTGTCGTTGACGACGCGATAGGCGAACTCGTCCTGGGCGGCGATCTCCTGAGAGGCCACCTCGAGCCGGGAGTCGATCGCCGTCGCCGAATCGGTGCCGCGGCCAAGCAGCCGCTCGCGCAGCACCGCGGGGTCGGGTGGGGCGATGAAGACCTGGACCGACTCGCGCATCGCCGCCCGCACTTGGCGCGCCCCCTGCACCTCGATCTCCAGCACCACCGAGTGGCCGGCGGAGAGGCGTCGCTCCACCTCGCTGCGCAGCGTGCCATAGAGGTTGCCGCTGTAGGTGGCGAACTCAAGGAAGTCTTCGGCGGCAACTCGCTCATCGAATTCCTCTGGCGTTAGGAAGTGATAGTCACGCCCGTCTACCTCGCCCTCCCGCGGCGCCCGGGTGGTGGCAGAAATCGACAGCTCAAGGTTGGGGACCCGCTTCAGCAACTCCTTGATCAGCGTTCCCTTGCCGACCCCAGACGGTCCAGTGATGACGAAGACTTTGGCCATGCGGGCGGGCATCATGACCGCCGCCGCGGTCGTTTACCGGCGTAGAAAAGAAATCAGCTCAGTGCGCTGACGCTCGGAGAGGCCGCCGATCGTCTTGGACGGTGAGATCCGGCACTGGTTGAGGATCCGGTTGGCCTTGACCCGGCCGTACTTCGGCACCGCGAGGAGCATGTCGAAGACCTTGGCGGTAAGAACGTACTCGGGCGGATCGAGCAGGATCGTCTGGATATTTGCCCGGCTGGCCTTGAGATCCTTCTTCAGCTTGGCCCGGGCGGTGCGGATGTCATTGGCCCGCTTGAGCGCCTCCATGCGCTGATCGAGCGAGCGTTCGGGCGCAGCGACCGAAGATTTGACTGGGGGGGCGGGCATCTGCGCGGGCGAGTATAGCCGCGCTTTTGGGGCCTGCAAGGTGAGAGCGCCTAATTACCTAGAAATTCACCTCAACCTCTACTCGAGGTCGAGTACCGGCTCCGCCCTTCGATCGCGGGAAGTCGCCTTTTCGAGCTCTTCGGCGATGCGGGAACCCGCTCGGGGGTCGCGGAAATTCTCCGTCCCCACCGCGACCAGGCTCGCACCGGCGGCGAGGAATTCGGCCCCGTCGGCGCCGCTGGAGATGCCTCCCATGCCGATTGCCGGCAGCTCGCAGGCGCTCTGCACCGCGCGCAGCTGGGCCAGGGCGATCGGCCGAACGGCCGGGCCAGAGAGGCCGCCGTGGCCCATCGCCAGCGCCGGCTCTCCCGTCACTGGGTCAATCGAGCTGGCCTTCAGCGTGTTAATCAGCGAGACGGCGTCGGCCCCGCCCGCTTCGGCTGCGACCGCCACCGCACCGGGATCGGCGACGTTCGGCGTCAGCTTGACGATCAGTGGCTTGGCAGTGAGAGGCCGCAGCGTTTCCAATAGCGCCTCGGTCTCAGTCGGCTGCTCGCCGACGATCAGGCCGGAGTGGACATTGGGACAGGACACATTCAGCTCGATCGCCGCAACCTCGTCTCGCCCCCCCACCGCTTCCACCAGGCGCGCAAACTCCTCGTGGTTAGTTGCCATGACAGAGACGATCAATGGCACCGGGAGTTCCGCCAACTGCGGCAAATCCTCCGCCAGGAACCCATCCAATCCCTTGTTGGGAAGGCCAATTGAATTCAGCATCCCCGCCGGGGTCTCCCAGATCCGCCGCGGCGGATTCCCCGCCCGCGGCTCGGGAGTAATCGTCTTGGAGACAAAAGCGGAGAAGGGAAATTCTTCGAGGAGGGCGTCGCCGAAGACCTTGCGGGCGGCGATCGCGTCATAGGTGCCCGAGGCGTTGATTACCGGGTGGGCGAGCTCGATGCCGCAGAACTCAGGCATGGGCAACCTCCAGCACCGCGTCCCCTCGCACCACCGGCCCGTCGACGCAGAGGCGCATGTAACCGCCGTCCGACTTGGGGACGGCGCAGCCAAAGCAGGCACCGAAGCCACAGGCCATCGGTGACTCCACTGCCAGCTCGCAAGCGACCCCATGCTCGGCGCAGAGCGCCCGGACCGCCTCCAGCATCGCCGGGGGGCCGCAGGAGTAGACGACGGCCGAGGCGGCGTCGTCGCCGGCGAGGAGCGTGGACAGGAGGTCGGTGACGTAGCCGTGGTGCCCGGCGTGGCCGTCCTCGCTGGCGAGCCGCACCTCA
>DASSNA010000291.1:0-3962 GCA_035688445.1 Solirubrobacterales bacterium
TGGTGGTGACGAACGGGATGCTGGTGACGTCCGGGATGTTGGCGAAGACGAGCTTGGCGCCCGTCGCCGCGAGGGCGTCCGCCATCGTGCGGTAGTCGGCCTCGAACGACGCCGCCGGAGTCAGAGTGATGCCCTCGATGACGCGGCCGGCGATCACCGCCCGCAGCGCATCGTTGTTGCCGATCCACACCGACACGAAGGTCGGATGCAGGGCGACCGCCTGCTGGAGCGCCGTGCCGAGGCCGCGCAGGATGAGGTCGTGGAGGCCGCCGTGGTCGGTGACCGTCGCCACCACGTCGTGGACGTTCGCCCCGGGGACCGCCAGGTTGTTGTAGGGGCGCGGCAGGTTGAGGTTGAGCGGCTGGCCCGTGCCGGCCTTCGGCGCGATGAACAGCGGCGACAGGCTGCGCAGCTCCATCTGCGCCGGGAGGCCGGGGTCGGAGACCAGCGGCTGCTCGAAGCCGGTGCTCTGGCCCGTCGCCTGCCGGTAGATGAGGATCGGATAGCTGTTGCGCTGCGACGCCTGCGCCAGGCCGCCGCTCTGGTAGCCGGCGGTCAGGCTGTCGCCGATCGCGACGTAGCGGGTGAAGTCGGCGGAGCCGGTGTCGACGGCAAAGGCCGCGAGCGGCGCGAGCAGGGCGAGCGCCAGGGCGCCCGCGAGGATTCTGAGACGAGACATCGTAGGTTTCTCCTCTGGGTTCCGCGGTCGATCAGAAGCCGAGCGTGGCGCCGAAGAGCCAGGCCGTGGTGTTGTAGGTGCCGAAGAAGGGACCCTCGCCGGTGAAGCTCTTGCTGCGGGAGCGCTGGTGGAACGGCAGGTACATGAGCGCGAGGTCGACCTTCACGCCACCGCTCCAGCCGTAGCCGAGCGAGAAGCCGTTGCGGTCGGCGTCGGGCAGCAGCGGCGAGACCCCCTCCTCACGCTGCGGCGTCTGGTCGTAGACGTAGCCGAAGCGCCACTGGGTCGCCGGGCTCGTCGTCCAGCGCACGCCGAGACGGTAGTTGTAGGCGTCCTTCCAGTTTTCCGGGATAGTGGTGCTGGGCAGCGAGTTGGTGGCGCCGCCGGTGAAGGTGATGGGGACCTCCCGGAAGGTGCTCCAGCCGGTCCAGTTGACGTCGGTCTCGATGAGCAGGTCGGGGGTGATGCCGAAGGCCAGGCCGAGGCTCGCCATGTCCGGGAAGTCGATCTTGGTGCTAACCGGCAGGCTGGTGCCGAAGGGGAGGCGGCCCGCCACCACGGCGTCGAACACCGGGTTGCCGCTCGAGATCTGGGTCAGCCGCGCGTCGCCGCTGTACTCGATGTTGATCTTGCTGCGGTAGGAGAGGCCCCACGAGAAGCTGGGGTTGACCTTGTGCAGCAGGCCGATGTTCCAGCCGTAGCCGGTCTTGAAATCCCCCTTGAGCTTGAGCCGCGCCACGTCGGCCGCGGTCTGGGTGAAGGGGTTGATGATCCCGATGTGGCGGTTGAGCTCGACGTCGGAGTAGCGGACGACGCCGCCGAAGCCGATGCCGAAGTCGGGGGTCACCTGCCAGCCGAGGGTCGGGTTGATGTCGAAGACGCGCAGCGCCGCCTTGGTGGAGAGGAAGCGGCCGGCGAACTGGTCGGGGTTCTCCCACTCCGTGGTGAGGCCGAACGGGGTATAGACGCCGATGCCGAACTTCCAGGTCGGGTTGATCGGCTGCACGTAATAGACCTGCGGCAGGAACACGGAGAGCTTCTTCTGGCTGGCGGTGTAGCCCTCGCCGGGGAAGGGCGCGGCACCCTTGAACTCGGCCTTCGTGTCGTGGATGTAGGTGGTGCCGATCGAGAACTCCCGCTTGGTCATGAACGCCACGCCGCCGGCGTTGAAGAACATCGCCGAGGGGTCGTCGGCCTGCGCGGTGAACGCGCCGCCCTCCCCCATTGCCTTCGCGCCCTGCTCGAAAATGCCGAACCCGGCCGCGTACATCGGGGCTGCCACCGCCGCCCCGAGGACGGCGACGGCCAGCGCCTGCGCAACGAAACCTCCTCGCCTTCGCATGCTTTAGCTCCTCCTGTCAATAGACTCGTGGGCTACGGCTCCCGATCTCGGAATGGCTGCGGGTGGAGAAATGGCTGCGAGACCCGGGATTCGGCTCGATGTGACAGCTCGGGTCAAAGGTATTCCCAACCCCCTGGGGGTGTCAACGGGCCAGGCGCGCCGCGCCGGCCCGCTTTGCTCCTGCGGGCCTGCTCCATACTGCTAGAGTAGGCCGCCGGGAGGAGAGCCCATGTTCGACCACCAGGTGCAGGAAGAGACGTTCGACAAGTTGCGCGAGTACCTGAGCGACCTCTTCGAGGAGGAGCCCTACCACGACCCCGAGAGCAACCACTTCTACGTGCGCTACGGCTCGACCGTGCTGGAGATCTCCGTCGAGCCCTACGGCACCGAGGAGACGATGGTCGTCATCATGTCCTACTGCGTGCAGGACGTGGAGCTCGAGGAGGACCTCCTGCTCGGGCTGCTCGAGCTCAACCACCAGATCTCCTGCGGCTCCTTCTCCCTGGTCGGCAACGACATCTTCTTCGCCCACTCGCTGTTCGGCCGCAGCCTCGAGCCGCGCGACCTGCTACGCACCATCACCTCGGTCGCCACGGTGGCGGACGACTACGACGACCGCATCGTGGCGCGCTACGGCGGCCAGACCGCCCTCGAGAAGATCCAGGACACCGGCGGCCGGCGCCGGCGCCAGTCGGTCGGGGAGGATTGAGCTACCAGCGCCCCGTCTTGACCGCCGACGCCGCCTCGCGGTCGAGCTCGCGCTCTTTGATCGCGGCGCGCTTGTCGTACTGCTTCTTGCCCTGGGCGAGGGCGACCTCCACCTTGATCCAGTTCCCCTTGAGGTAGACGGCGAGCGGGATCACCGTCTGCCCTTTGAGCTGGGTGCGGCCGAACAGGCGGTCGATCTGCCGTTTCTTGAGCAGCAGCCGGCGGTCGCGCTCGGGCGGGTGGTTCTCGCGGTTGCCGTGGCTGTAGGGGCTGATGTGCGCCCCCACCAGCCAGGCCTGGCCGCCGCGCATCTCGACGAAGCTGTCCTTGAGCTGCACCTTACCGTTGCGGGCCGCCTTGACCTCGGTGCCGGTGAGCTCGAGGCCCGCCTCGTAGCTCTCCAGGATGTGGTAGTCGTGGCGCGCCCGCCGATTGCTCGCCAGCTCGCGCACCACCGGCTCCTTCGCTTTCTCTCTGCCAGCCATGGACGCCATGAGGGGAGTCTAACGTAAAGCTTGGTAAGGTAAGGCCCTGAGCGGACGCGGGGGGCGTCTCCCCCATGCTAGACTGACGAAATTGATGAAGGCGATCTTGGCCATTCTGGCGTTCCTGGGCTCCCTGCTGCTCCTCCCCCAGGCCCGGGCCGAGGCGGCCGAAGCCCACATCTCCCCGATCAAGGTCGTGATCGACGGCGACCGCGTGCTCGCCGAGTTCGCCCTCCGCCACGGCTTCAACCACCGCCTCACCCAGCGCATCGACAGCGGCCTGCCCACCTCGATCCTCTACCGCATCGAGCTCTACCGCGACCGCAAACACTGGCTCGACCAGCACCTGAGCGAGAATACCCTCGAGGTGGTGGCGATGTTCGACGCCGTGGCGCGCGTCTACAACGTCTATTTCAAGCTCGACGACAAGCTGATCGAAAGCCGGGTGCTGCACGACTTGAAAGCGGTCGAGGAGGCGATGACCCTGATCGGGCCGCTCCCCGTCTTCCCGGTGAGCGCGCTGCCCGAGCGCGGGCGCGTGCTGCTCCGGGTGCGCGCCGAGATGGGGTCGCGCACCGTGCTGTCGTTCATCCCGGTGTCGATCAGCACCGGCTGGGAGGACTCGCCGAAGTTCCGCGCCCCCGCCCCCGCGCCGACGCCCGTGCCCTAAACGCCTCCCATCCTACGACCATGCCGCTGCGCGAGAAGCTCCTCCGCCACCGCAAAGACCACCGCCTGATCATCGGCG
>DASSNA010000301.1:0-9831 GCA_035688445.1 Solirubrobacterales bacterium
ACGGCCCGCATCCAGGCCCAAGCCCAGGCGATCGGCGCCGCGACGCTGATCCGCACGATCGACGAGCTCGCCAGCGCGCTCACCGCCGTCCGCGAGGGCGACGACGCCCGCATGGCAGTAGAGATCGCCCTCCTCAAAGCAGCCCGCCCAGATCTAGACCCGGACACGGCAGGACTTCTACGGCGAATTGAGCGACTTGAGAGTCAGCTAACGAGCGGAACCCCCACCCCCGCACCGCCCGCTGCAGAAACGCCTGAACCAGACCCCCCACCGGCAGAAGAGGAAGAGGCCGAGGTTGATGAGACTGCCGGCCAGAGCACCCCCGACCTCTCCCTCGACGAGATCCAACGCATCTGGCCCGCCGTCCTGCAGAAGCTGGAGGAGACCGCTCCGGCCCTCTCCCACGCTCTCGAGAGCGCGCGCCCGGTCAGCTTCGGCGAGAGCGGACTAGAGGTGGGCTTTCCCTCCGATATGACCTTCCTGAAGAAAAACGCCGACAGTCCAGAGAAGCGCGACACCGTCGCGGCGGCCTTCGCGGCTGTGACCGGCACGGGTTTGCGGCCCACTTACGTGGTTCTAGATGGAGAGGCGCCACCGGACACGCCGGCGCCCGGAAGTGAGGAGATCGACGAGGAAGAGCTGCTGGAGCGGCTGAAAAGCGAGTTCGACGCGGAGGAGGTCAGTTAGGTGACGCGAGGAGGACCGGGCGGCTTCGACATCAACGCCCTGATGAAACAGGCCCAGCAGATGCAGACCGAGATGTTGGAGGCCCAGGAGAAACTGAAAGACGAGGTCGTCGAGGCGAGCGCCGGCGGCGGCATGGTCAAAGTCAAGATGGGCGGCGACCTCACCTTGCGCGAGATCGTCATCGACCCCGAGGCGATCGACCCCGTGGAGGCGGAGCTGCTGCAGGAGATGGTCCAGGCGGCCGTCAACGAGGGCCTGCGCGCCGCCCAGGAGCTGGCGACCTCGAAAATGGGCGGGATCGCCGGCGGTGACCTCGGCGGTCTCGGAGGGATGCTGGGCGGTTGAGCGACGGCCCGGCACCGCTCGCGCGCCTCGTCGCCGAGCTCTCGCGCTTGCCGGGCATCGGCCAGCGGACCGCGCAGCGGTTGGCGTTCCACCTGCTGCGCGCCCCCGACGAGGAGGCCTTCGCCCTCGGCGACGCGATCCGCGAAGTGAAGGAGAAGGTCGGCCTCTGCGAAGAATGCTTCAACCTCGCTGAGGGGCCGCTGTGCCGGATCTGCGCCGACCAGAACCGCGACCGGGCGACGATCTGCGTGGTCGAGGAGCCCGCCGACGTGATCCCGTTCGAGCGCACCCACGAATACCGCGGCCTCTACCACGTGCTTGGCGGGGCGCTTTCGCCGATCGACGGCGTCGACGCCGAAGACCTGAAGATCGGCGAGCTGCGGCGGCGGGTCGAACGCGGTGGAGTCGACGAGGTGGTGC
Organism: Solirubrobacterales bacterium; assembly: GCA_035688445.1. Lineage (GTDB taxonomy): Bacteria > Actinomycetota > Thermoleophilia > Solirubrobacterales > 70-9 > VAYN01. The sequence goes on from DASSNA010000301.1 coordinate 1,453, forward strand.
TGGCGACCAACCCCACCACCACCGGCGAGGCGACCGCCCTCCACATCGCCGACATGCTGCGCGGCCAGGTCAAGGTGACCCGCCTCGCCAGCGGCCTCCCAGTTGGCGCCGACCTCGAGCACGCCGACGAGGTGACGCTCGGTAAGGCGCTCGCCGGGCGCAGAAGCCTGGATTAAGCGGGACTCGACATCCGTCCTGGACAAGTGTCATTTCGCAAATAGCGGCTTTTTGAAAATCCGGCGTCCGTCGCTTCCGGCATCGTCGGCGCGTGGCTGACCAGTCGAAAGCCGGGGCGGGGGCCAGCGGCGGCTCTGCGGCGGGCCGGATCGCCCTCAAGGTCTCGGAATTGCACGCCGATCTCTTGAGCAAGTTGCACGAGGAGATCGGAACCAGTCCAGAGCGCTTCGCGGAGGCGGCGCAGCGGCTCGCCGGCGAGTTCGGCGGGGTTGCGGCTGCGGCGATCGATGCTGCGGAGGGCGCAGCCGGTGGGGTGCCCTCGAATGGAGCTCCGGTTGGGGAGGCGCTGGAAGAACTGCCGAGCCTCTACCAGCCCGGGCACATGCGCCGTAGGTTGGAACAGCTGCTGGAGACGAACAAGCGGTATGGGCATCCGTTTGGAGTTGCGGTTTTTGATGCTTCTGGTCCTGGGGTCAAACCGGGTGACGTTGGGCAGGAGACAGTGCTTTCGATTGTTGGGGCGGCGTTGCGGGACAGCATTCGGATCGTTGACGAAGCCTTTCGCTTGGAGGAGGACGCGATTTGTGTGCTTGCTCCGAACCTGCAGACGGTCGAAGGGGTGCAGATGGCGGAGCGGCTGCTCGGGCAGCTCGACGAGCTCGAGCGGGCCGGTGGCTTGCGGATCTGCGTTTCGGCCGGCGTTGTCGCCTGTCCCGACCACGGCGCTGACGCGGAAGAGCTTCTGCACAAGGCCGACGCGGCAATGTGGCGAGCCCGTGCGGTGGGGCAGCCCGTCGGCGTTGGCGCTTTGCAAGATCGCTAACAAAACCTGCGATATCTGTCGATAACCGGTGTAAACCTGGCAATCGGGTGGGAGAATCCCGCGCGGCAGCGAAAACTCCTGCGCAGCCATCGAATTGAACTTCTAAGCCAATGCCCGGAATCCGCACCAACGCCGCCGCCGAAGTCCTCGGCGTGAGCCCCAACACCTTGCGCAGTTGGGAGCGCCGCTACGGCTACCCGACGCCGAAGCGGACCGCCGGCAACCACCGTAACTACGAGCTGGTTGAGCTGCAGGCGCTGCGCGACGCGCTGACCGAGACCGGAAACATCTCCTCCGCGATCGAGCTGGCGCGCCAACGCCGGGAAGCGCCGGCCAGTGACGGCAGCCTGTTCGCTGCCTTCGAGAGCTTCGACGAGTCCGCCGCCGACCGCGCGGTCGAGGAGAGCCTCGCCCTGCGCTCGCTCGAGCGCACCGTCGAGGAGCTGCTGCTGCCGGCGATCGACAAGCTCGCCGCCGACCCTGAGCGCGAGCCCGAGCTCGAGTTCGCCGCCCGCTGGGCGACCGGCTGGCTGCACGGCGCCCGCCGCCTTGCCTCCGCCGCTGCCCGCCCGGCCGGGATCCTGCTGCTGGACTCGAGCCACGGCCAGGACGCCGAGGAGGTCTACACCCAGGCCCTCGACCTCGCCCTGCGCCGCGCCGGCTTCCGCGTCCTCGTCCTTTCCAACGAGCTTGGCGACGAGCGGCTCGGCCGCGCCCTCGGCGCCCTCGACCCGACCGCGATCGTCCTCTGCGGCCCCGGCGCCGACACCCAAGACGCCGTCAAGCTGGTCCGCAAGATCCGCGAGCTCGGCTTCGTCGCCCCGCTCTACGGGTTCCGCGCCGACGGCCTAATCGGCGCCGCCGTCCCCTCCGCCGGCAGTAGGCCGAGCGAGGTAACGGGGATGCTGAACTCGGACCTGCGCCGACGCGCCGCCCAAGCCTTCGCCTAGCCAGCCAAGGGAGGAGCGAGATCGTGACCGGGCCGGTTCACCTCTTCGGCCCGCAAGAGCTCTACCGCCATTGGGAGGACGGGCAGTGGAGCCCATTCGAGATCGACCTGGCCGCCGACGCTGAGCAGTGGGGGGCGCTGGGCGGGGATGACCGCGGTTTGATCTTCTGGGTGCTCTCCTCGCTGATGGTCGCCGAGGAGCGGATCACCACCAAGTTCTCCGGCCTGGTCGGCGCCCACGGCTCAGAGGAGGAGGCCACGTTCCTCGCCACCCAGCAGGTCGATGAGGCCCGTCACATGCAGTTCTACGCCCGCTTCCAGGACGAGGTCGTCGCCGACCCGGCGGCGATCGGCGCCCACGTCGAGCGCGCTCGCGAGCAGATCTCCCCCGCCTTCCGGGCGATCTTCGACGTGGCGTTGGTCGAGGCGCACGAGCGGCTGGTGGCGAACCCCGCCGACGCGGAGGCCAAGGTCCGCTTCGTCACCCTCTACCACCAGATCCTCGAGGGAACGCTTGGGTTGACCTCGTTCAACTTCGTCACCGGCTACCTGGAGCGGCAGGAGTTGCTGCCGGGGTTCGTCGCCGGCTACTCGAAGATCCACCACGACGAGCAGCGCCACATCGGCTACGGCACCTGGTACCTGCGCGAGGCCGTTGCCGCCGACCCCGCCCTGGCCGAGGCGGTGCGGACGACGCTGCGCGAGCTGTTGCCCGCCGTCGCCGAGTCGCTGACCCCGCCCGACCGCGAGGGCACCGACTGGAACGCGCTCGGGGCTGACGCCGAGGAAATTCGCGACTTCGCACTAAAAGGGCTCAGCCGCCGCCTCGACGTGATCGGCGTTCCCCTGTCGACCCTGTGAGCCTAAAAAAGCACCGGGCCGAAGCCCGGTGCTTTGGAGAGACGTATCGCCGACGGCGGTAGCGACTGTCGCTACAGCCCAGCGACTGCGTTCAGACCCGCCTGCTGGACGACTTTCGGCAGCGGGGCGAAGTCCAGCGCCGCGCCGTATTTCTGGCCGATCGTCAGGCAGTATTTGGCGAACTGCTGCAGGAAGCCCTTCTGGGGGGCATTGTGCGGCATGATCGCGTAGGTGAAGGTCGAGATCGGGTAGGCGATCTTGTCCTTTTTCGGGGGGTTGGTAATGCTGATCGTGTTGCTCGACCCCAGGCTTTTCACCGACGAAGCGGCGCTAGCGATGTTGGGGATGTTCGGCAACTCGTACTTGCCCGCCTTGTTCTGAACCGCGGCGGCGTGGAGGCCAGCGGCGATCAGGTAGTAGGCGGAGATGTAGCCGATCGCGCCCGGGGTTTTGACCACGGTTGCGGTGACGCCGGCGTTGCCTTTGGCACCGATCCCGGCTTTGAAGCCGACGGTGGTGGCGTAACCGACTTCGCTCTTCCAGGCGGGGCTGATTTTCGACAGGTAGTTGGTGAACGCGTAGGTGTCACCGGAGCCGTCGCTGCGGAAGACCGGAGTGATGGTCAGGCCCGGCAGGTGGGCTTTGGGATTGATTTTCTTGATTTTCGGGTCGTTCCACTTGGTGATTCGCCCGAAGTAGATGCCGGCGAGGATCTTGCCGGTCAGGTTGAGTTTCTTGACGCCCGGGATGTTGAAACCGAGGCCGGTGGCCGACAGAGCCCAGGGGATCTGGACGCAGCCGTTGCAGGCTGAGGCCTGTTCCGGGGTCATTGGGGCGTCGGAGGCGCCGAAGTCGACGGTCCGGGCGGTGATCTGCGCGATCCCGGTGCCGGAGCCGACGGCGGCGTATTTGACGGCGATGCCTTCTTTGATTTCGAAGTTGGCGATCCAGTTACCCATCAGTGGGGCAACCAGCGTCGAGCCGGCGCCGGTGATGGCGGCGGACGCGGTGGCGGTTGAGACGGCTGCCGTACCTCCAACCGTTCCCGCAACCGCGATCAAGAGAGTAAGCAACCTTTTGCGGAACAAGGGAATCCTTTCAACTCGTTTACGTACCTGAAACGGCTGGAAGGTTCGCTCTAACCGGGCAAGGGATTTGTGTCAATCTCGTGAAAGCGAAAGTGTGAAAAGGATGTAACAAATATGTGACTTGTAAAAACCGTGTGAAAGTGACATCACTCGTCTACGCTGCCGCCCCAATGAGCACGATTGCCTCCCCTGCCGGCCAGGCTGGCGGTCGCGGTGCCCGCGTAAGCACCATGCGCAAGCGCGCCGATTCGATCGGTGACCGGCTGTTGTTCGGCGTTTGCTTGGCGGCAGCGTTAGTCGCTGGTGCGGTGATCGTGCTCGTCGGCTACCAGATCGTCAGCGGAGCTTCTCCGGCGATCTCGAAATTCGGACTCGGCTTCATCACCGATACGGAATGGCAACCGAACTTCGGCGTCTTTGGCGCCGGCGTGCTGCTGTTCGGGACGGCGGTCACCTCCGCCTTCGCTCTCCTACTAGGGGCCCCGATCGCGATCGCGATCGGGCTCTTCCTCACCCTGCTGGCGCCCGCCGGGGTCCGCGGTGTGGTCGGGCCGTTGGTCGAGCTGCTGGCGGCGATCCCCAGCGTCATCCTCGGCTTCTGGGGCCTGCTCGTCCTCGCCCCCTTCGTCCAGTCGAAGGTCGAGCCGTTTCTGCACAGCACCTTCGGCTTCATCCCGATCTTCGGCGCACCCCAGACGACCGGTCTCAGCCTCTTCACCGCCAGCCTGATCCTGACGATCATGGTGATCCCGATCATTGCTTCGATCACCCGTGACCTCTTCCAGTCCGTTCCCCCCGAGCTACAGGACGGCGCCAGCGCCCTCGGCGCCACCCGCTGGGAGGTGGTGCGGGGGATCATCCTGCCGACCACCTCGTCCGGGGTGATCGCCGCCTGCATCCTCGGTCTCGGCCGCGCCCTTGGTGAGGCGATCGCGGTCTCCCAGGTGATCGGCGCTGGCTTTGCGATCAACAACTCGCTGTTCGAATCCGGCAACACCCTCGCTTCGCAGATCGCGCTGCAGTTCCCCGGCGCCCTGACCGAACTGCACAAAGCCTCGCTCTACTACTGCGGCGTGATCCTGCTCGTGATCGGGCTGGCCGCGAACCTGCTCGCGCAGTGGATTGGGCGCCGCTTCGGTTACGCGGGGGCGGTGGCGCGGTGAGCACGGCTTCGATTCCAGACCCGACTGCGCCGCTGACCCCGAGCGGCAACCTGAGGCGGCGGCAGCTTGTCAGCCGTGTAGCCGAGGTCGCGGCGACGGCCGCGGCAGTGCTGGCGATCGCCGTCCTCGTGCTCGTCATCTACAGCGTCTTCATCCGCGGAGCCAAGAAGATCAGCCTCGACTTCATCTTTACTGCCTCTCCCACCGGCGTCGGCCCGATGTTGCTGGGGACGCTGGAGATCGCCCTGATCGCGACTCTGATGGCGATGCCGATCGGGGTGCTGATCGCCCTCTTCCTCAGCGAGTACAGCGGCGCCAAAGGCGCCCGCACGCTGATAACGGTGCTCGACCTCGTCAATGGGCTGCCCTCGATCATTCTGGGCCTCTTCGCATTCATCGCCTTCGTCGAATTCAAGGGGCAGTCGGGCTTCGCGGGCGCCGTGGCGCTGGCGATCATCGAGCTGCCCTTGATTGCCCGCGGCTCGCAGGAGGTGCTGCAACTCGTCCCGAACAGCCTGCGCGAAGCCTCCGACGCGCTCGGGGTTGCCCGCTGGCGCTCGGTGCTGACGGTGGTGCTGCCGACCGCGCTCGGCGGCATCGTCACCTCCACGGTTCTGGCGGTCGCCCGCGCCGCCGGAGAGACCGCGCCTTTGATCCTCACCAGCTCGAATTTCGACGGGAAATCGTTCGTGCTGAATCCCTTTGAAGCGCTGCCGAACGTCCCCACCTGGATCTACAAACTCTCCGAAGAAGGCAACCCCGAAGGCTTTAACGAAGCCTGGGGGATGTCGCTCCTGCTCGTCTCATTCATCCTCTTCGCGAGCCTTGGCGCCCGGGCGCTGCTGGCCCGCAGCAAGCGAAAGTTGAGTTCATGAACCACCCCGACGTCCTCGCCAACCAGGATCAATCCGTGCCTTCGCGGGTACGGATCCAGGACCCGCTCGCCACGATCCCCACCGTGGCTACTGAGACCGCCGGCGGCGTGCAGCCGCTGACGGCGCCCGAGCTCGTCTTCGACGCGCGGGGCGTCTCGATCTTCTACGGCGCCAAGCAGGCGCTGGCCGGCGTCAACCTCGGCATCCGCCGCGGCCAGATCACCGCCCTGATTGGTCCCTCCGGCTGCGGCAAGACGACTTTCCTACGCAGCCTCAACCGGATGAACGACTCGGTCTCAGGCTTCCGCATCGAGGGCGAGATCCTCTACCACGGGCACGAGCTCTACGGCGGCAACGTCGACCGGGTCGAGGTACGACGGCGGATCGGGATGGTCTTCCAGAAACCGAATCCGTTCCCGAAGTCGATCTACGACAACGTCGCCTGGGCCCCCCGCAACCTCGGCCTGCGGCGCGGGCTCGACGAGCGGGTCGAGCAGGCGCTGCGCGGCGCCGCCCTCTGGGACGAGGTCAAAGACCGGCTCAAGGACAGTGCGCTGGGGCTCTCCGGCGGCCAGCAGCAACGGCTCTGCATCGCCCGCGCGATCGCGATCGAGCCCGACGTTCTGCTGCTCGACGAGCCGGCCTCGGCGCTCGACCCGATCGCGACCGGCGCGATCGAGGAGCTGATGCACAGCCTCAAAGGCCGCTTCACGATCGTGATCGTCACTCACAACATGCAGCAGGCGGCGCGCGTCGCCGACCGCACCGCCTTCTTCAGCCTCGAGACCGGGGGGGAGAAGCCGGTGGGGACGCTGATCGAGGTCGACGAGACCGAGGCGATCTTCTCCGAGCCGCGCGACCCCCGCACCCGCGACTACGTCACCGGCCGCTTCGGCTAAGGGGCTTAGCGGCGAGGGGTCCGGTCATCCCCTGAGCGAATTTGTCGCGGCCCTATCGGGCCTAGCTCCCTCCAGATGCTGCCCGCCTATGGCGGGCAAAAGTCAGATTGCATATCGCGCGCTTCGCGGACATTCGCTCAGGGGACGACCGGACCCCTCCCTAACACGTTCCGTGGTTCCTTAGGCACCACATACGTGCTTAAGGAACCACGGAACTGCTTTGGGTCCCTCGGAGCTCTGTTGGAGGAGGGGCGAGTGACACCCACCCCTCCTACTGGCCACGCCCCCTCAGCGCTTGAGGATCTCGTCGCCAGAGACCTGGGCCATCAGCGGCTTGCCGCACTGCCAGCAGAAGGTGGCGCCGCTGGAGTGGGGGGCGCCGCAGCTGGTGCAGGCGCCGGCGGTGGCGGTCTCCTCCATCCGCAGAATCCGTTCCACCTCGCTCAATTCGGCGTCGGCGTCCTGTAGCGGCACCGCCCGTTTGACGATCACCTCGACGTTGATGTTGTTGCGGACGACCATCTCGTAGACGAGGCCGCCGAGGTCCCACTGCAGCTCGGCCACCCGCGCTACCAGCTGCTCGCGGCGGCGCTGTAAGTCGACGATGAACTCTTCGCCGTAGGCGGAGCTAAGCGAGGCCGGGGCGGAGCCGTTGCTCGACGCCGTCGGTTGCTCGGCCGGCTTCGAGCCGTTGCGACGCAAACGCTGGGGCAGCCTCATTCGAAGAAGGTCCCTTCGAACTTGCCTTCCTTGTTGCAGCCGGCGACGCTGGGGTCGCATTCGCCGCCGAGCTTCTGTTCCGGCGGGGCGATCTTCACGCCCGGCGCCGGTTCGAAGACTTCTTCGGTCGCCTTGCTGGCGCCGCTCTTGCCGGTTTCGGCCTTCGCCTTCGCCTTCGTTTTGGTGGCAGATTGCGATTTGCCGCCCTTGCCGCCGACGGTGGCGCCGCCTTCGTTCGCTTTCGCGGTCGAGGCAGTGGCGGCTTCTTCACCGCCGACCCGGATCACCTGCGGGGCCTGGGCGGCGGCGTTGGAGCCGCCATCGCCGGAGCGGCCGATCATCACGCCGACGCCGATCGCCAGCACCAGGGTGGCGACGCCGGCGACGAGCGAGGCGTTGGCCGACATCCAGGGGCGGTGTTCGGGCTGGGGGGCCGGCGCTGCAGCGGCCGGGGCCGGCTGCGGCTGCTTCATCGCGTCCATGAAGACGACCGCGTCCATGAACGGCAGCCGCGGGTCGCCGCGCCGCGCGCCACAGGCCAGGCAGTAGCGCTGGTCGGGAAGCATGGGGGAACCGCAGGCGGGGCACTGGTCCCCGCCTGCGGTGGGAACGGAGGAGGTGACAGGGGTCACCGCAGGCCTTCTGGTTCGGGACCGGTAGTCACTGCGCCCATCTTCTGCGCGGGCCGGGGGCGCCCGTGTTTAAGAGTTGTGAAGCGAGTTCCGAATCTTCACATCGTGGTAACGGCTCGGGGCGGGCCCGGGGCGATACTGGCGCCGCCCAGTGGCCACGACGGATGACGACCAGAAAGAGGGCACGGGCCA
>DASSNA010000320.1:0-5853 GCA_035688445.1 Solirubrobacterales bacterium
AAGAGGATAGCGCGATGCATCCGCAACCTCAAGCGGGACGCGTGGCGAGTTTGTTAACCAGGGGGAGACAAACTCGCCTTGGGCGGCGCCACCTAGACGTCGAGGTCGCGCGGGTCGGCACTCTCCACCGTCCAGTGGAAAGCGACCGAGGCAAGCCATTTGCCGCTCTCGCCGGGGACCAGGAGGAAGCGGCTGACCGCGTGCTGGGTGCCCTCGTGGTCGCCGTAGAAGAGGTCGACCGATAGCGGCTCGGGCTCGCCCCCCAGGGACTCCAGGACCGACTCGCGGAGCGGGTCGGCGGGGTCCCGCAGCGCTGCCTGCCAGAAGCCGGTGTCGCTGGGAGCGATGTAGAGGTCGCGCTGCTGTTCGCGGAACTCCGGGATCGGCCGGTAGCGCAGCTCCTGCCGCGCCCGCCGTTCCGGTTCGAGCGTCTGGCGGGGCTCGTACAGCGGGTTCTCGGGAATGATGTCGTAGCGCTGGAGCACTGCCAGCCCGGTTCCCACGTTGCGCAGCGAGATCGCCATGTAGACGACCCCGTCGTCGGCCTCGACGTGCGCGGCGCCGGGGCCGAGGAGGAATTTCTTGCCGTCCCCGTAGAGGACCTTGTGCTCGGGGTCACCGCTCCGGGCCGGCACCAGCACCGGTCGCAACCCGAGCAGCAGCGAGCGCTCGGCGACGCGGGCGCTGCGGTTGGCCGAGCGCACCGAGGCGAAGGTCGCGGCGCCGAGGAAGAGCGTGCCGGTGGCGGTCCCGAGCTCGGCGATGGTGGTGATGTCCGCCATCCGCTCAGTCTGGCGCAGCGACACGATTCCCGCCGGGCAGGACGGGTACGGTCCCCGTATGGGGAAGGTCAAGTGCCAGATCTCGATCTCCGCCGACGGCTACCTCGCCGGGCCGAACCAGAGTGAGGAGAACCCGCTGGGCAAAGGCGGGATGGGGCTGCACGAGTGGGCCTTCAAGCTCGCCTTCTTCAACGAGATGCACGGCCGCGAAGGGGGAGAGACGGGTCTCAGCGACGACGTTCTCAGGGAGGCCGCCGAGGGGACCGGCGCCGTGATCATGGGGCGCAACATGTTCGGCCCCGTCCGCGGTCCCTGGACCGAGCCGCTCTGGGACGGCTGGTGGGGCGAGGAGCCGCCCTTCCACTGTCCCGTATTCGTCCTCACCCACCACGAGCGCGAGCCGCTGACCCTCGGCGAGACCACCTTCCACTTCGTCACCGACGGCCCGGAGCGGGCGGTCGAGCTCGCCAGCGAGGCCGCCGGCGACGCAGACGTCTCAGTCGGCGGCGGCGGCGAGACGATCCAGCAGCTGCTCCGCGCCGGCCTCCTCGATGAGATCCTGGTCAACCAGGTGCCGCTGATCCTCGGCGACGGCCAGCGCCTGCTCGACGGCATCCCGCCGAGCGTGAAGCTGGAGCAGACGCGGGTGGTCGAGGCCCCCGACGTCGCCCACCTCTTCTACTCGCTCTCTTACTAAGAGCTGAGCAGCTTCGCCTTCTGAGCGGCGAACTCCTCCTCGGTGAGGATGCCCTGCGCTTTCAGATCGCCCAGTTCCTTTAGCTGATCGATCACCGACGCCTGGCCTGCCGCTGGTTCCGGCGCTGGTGCGGCCGGTGCGGATTGGGCGTCCACGGCGGCTTGCCGTTCCTGGTCCGCCCAGCGTTCGCCCTGGCGTCGGGAGACGCGATTGCTGACGGCGGTCGCGGTGCCGGCGATTGCCGCGGTGCGGGCCATGCCTCGAAGTAGTCCTGGCATCGGAGGTTCCTCTCTCTACTCGTTGGCCTCGGCGGCGTCCAGCGCCGCGAGGATGTCTTCGGCGGGAATCCGGCCGCTGGCCACCAGCTCGCCGCCGGAGCGGCGGACGGCGGCGACGAACGGCGCCGCCCAGCTGTTCTCGAAGACCAGCAGCGCCGCCGCGGTGCCGGGCTCAAGCACGCCGCCGGCCTCCGCGACGTCCTCGTCCCCGAGCAGTCCCGACGAGGCGCCTTCGAAGATCGCCAGCTCGGCGACTTCGCCACCGAGGTCGGCTAGCTCGATCGCGGCGACGTTCCCCTCCTCGTCCTTGGCGACGAAGACGAGGTCAAGGATCCGGATCAGGCCACGGTCGACCAAGTCGACTAGGTGCGGCGCCACTTCTCCGTTCGGCTGCTTCCCCGGCCACTCGACCAGCAGGTAGTCGATCGGGCCAATCTCCCTCGTCTGCTCCATAGGACGCCTCTCTCTTAAAAAAGAATTCTGGTCTGGCTGCTAGAGAACATACCTAGCCCCCCGCGGCTCGGCACGGCAGTGTGCGGCTACAGGAGGACGAGCGGTCGTTCGAACACGACCAGGGCCGGGTTTTCCGGGCCGAAGCGTTCGGCGAGCAGGCGTCGCACTATCGCCACGTGCTGCGTGGCCACTTCCACCCGGTTGGCGAGGGAGTTGGTCTCGATGCCGACGATCAAGCTCAGCAGCTTCGAGTGGATTGGCAGGTCGACGAGTTCTTCTTCGAACTGCCGGAGGCTCTGCTCCGAGTACTTTGGCGGCACCGGGAAGGGCTTGATCCGGTCCGGCGCCAGCACCTTCACCTGGCTCTCGAATGCGGCGATCTGCGCTTCCTGGTTGCCGAGGAAGCCGATGTAAAAGATGCCGCCGTGCGCGTGGTCGAAGTCCCAGCCGGCGTAGGTCGAGGGAGCGTGGCGGGGTCCCCAGCGTTCGATCGCGGCGGCATCGCGGTTCAGGTATTCGTCCCGGTATTCGAGCTCGGTCTGGTCCCGCGGCAGCAGAGGCACCGCCCATTCCTGGTAGGTGACTCGCTCCACCGGCGCCCCTCGCTTCCAGGCCCGGACGATGTTGCGCATCCGTTGCGCCACGGCGCTCTTGTCGCCTTTGAGGTCGAGGTCCAAGCCGAATTCCCGGCGAAAGCTCGCCATGCTGCGGTCAACTCGCGGGGGCCGGGGAGGCTGGGTGCCGGGGCAGCCCGTCGGTCGCCCGATGCTGATGATGCGTGCGGTGGTCAGCGGCAGTGGCAGGCATCGCGTCCCCCGCGGGACGCCGACGAAGCCGCTTATCACCGCTGGCCCGTCGACCCGCCCCGTGCACCTGAGGGTTGCGGCCATGCGGCGGCAATGAAAGTCGCCCGCTGCACCGCGACCGAGCGGGACGATCAGGTGGGGGAACGAGCGGAGCGGGGGTCCTTCTCGGCGGCGCAAGCTGAAGCTCACTTTCCCGTCCTGCACGCCGCACCAGACGACGAAGCGGATCGCCGTGGGGCGGCCTTTGACCAGCGCGGTGTTGCCTGCGCAGTCGCGGGCGTATTTGCCGCCTTTGCCCATCAGCGGGGCGGTGCCGGAGAGCGAAGACGCGGGCACCGCCAGTAGCAGCGCCCCCGCTAGCACCGCGCTCGTGACCAGGCTGAACAGCTTTGGACGCATCCCGGACTTCCCTCCCTTTTCGCGTGCCGATCCTATTCGCACTACGACTGGATGGCCGATCCGTCACGAGCGGCATCGCAACCTCGGTTAGGCTGCGCGCATCGCACCAGAGTCCCCCGAACAGGCCGAGAAGCTCTACGGCAACCGCTTCCTCACCGAAGACGCGCCCGATAACGAGTTCCCCGCCAGCGGCATGCCCGCCCTCGACGCGATGCGGCTGGTCGACGAGGAACTGGTCCTGGAGGGGGACCCGTGGCGCAACCTCGCCACCTTCGTCACCACCTGGATGGAGCCGGAGGCGCAGCGGATCGTCAGCGAGAACCTGCACCGCAACTTCATCGACCATGCCGAGTATCCGATCTCGGCCGAGATCGAGCAGCGCTGCATCCGCATGCTCGCCGACCTCTACCACGCCCCCGGCGAGACCACCGGCTGCCGCACCCAGGGCTCCTCGGAGGCGATCATGCTCGGCGCACTGTCGCTGAAGTGGAAATGGAAGGAGCGCCAGGAAGCGGCGGGCAAGCCGGTCGACAAGCCGAACTTGGTCTTCGGCGGCGATGTCCACGTGGTCTGGGAAAAGTTCTGTCGCTACTTCGACGTCGAACCGCGGATCGTCCGCCTGCGCGAGAACAAGTACGTGATCGGGCCTGAGGACGTGGAGCCGCACGTCGACGAGAACACGATCGGTGTCGCGGCCGTGCTCGGCACCACCTTCACCGGCCACGCCGACGACATCACCGGGATCAACGACCTGTTGCTGCGGATCAAGAACGAGAAGGAACTCGACGTGCCGTTGCATGTGGACGCCGCCAGCGGTGGCTTCGTCTGGCCCTTCCTCTATCCCCACTCCGAGTGGGACTTCCGGCTCGAGCAGGTGCGCTCGATCAACGTCTCCGGCCACAAGTTCGGGCTCGTCTACCCGGGGATCGGCTGGCTCGTCTTCCGCGAGAAAGCCGACCTAGCCGAGGACCTCGTCTTCTACGAGAACTACCTCGGGAAGACGGACGCGACCTTCACCCTCAACTTCTCGACCGGCGCCTCGATGGTGCTGGCCCAGTACTACAACTTCGTCAGGCTCGGGCGCGAGGGCTACGGGGTCGTGATGGAGGCGATGGAGAAGAACGCCAAGGCGCTGGCCCAGAAGCTCGAAGCCAACAGCAACTTCGAGCTGATCGGGGCTGACAAAGAGCAGCTGCCCTTGGTCGCCTTCAAGCTGCGCGAGGGCAAGAACTACGACGAGTTCGATGTCTCGTGGCAGCTCTCGGCCGAGCGCGGCTGGATGCTGCCCGCCTACACGATGCCTCCCGACGCCCAGGAGGTGAAGGTGATGCGGGCGCTGGTCAAGGAGACGCTCAGCCGTGCCCAGGTCGACCGCCTCGCCGGCGACATCGCCGAAGCCTGCGAGACGCTGGAGAAGAAGGGCGGCGCCCACCCGCAAGAGCGCCACAAGATGAAGCGCAGTCCGGGCTACTAGCCGCACGCCCCGCCCGCGGAGGGCCACCAGGCGCTGTCGCCGAGGCGGTAGGTGATCGCCGGGATCAGCAGGGCGCGGACGAGGAAGGTGTCGAGGAGGACGCCGGCGGCGACGGTGGCGCCGATCTGGACCAGCTCCTCCAGCGGCAGCAGGGTGAGGGTGGCGAAGGTGCCGGCGAGGATCAGGCCGGCGCCGGTGATGACGCCGCCGGTGTTGGCGAGGGCGGCGAGCGTGCCCTCGCGGGTGCCGCGGCTGCGCGCCTCCTCGCGGGCGCGGGTCATCAGGAAGATGTTGTAGTCGACGCCGAGCGCCACGAGGAAGATGAAGGCCATCAGCGCCAGGTTGAAGTCGAGCCCTTCGGTCCCGAAGACCTCGGTGAAGGCGAAGGTGGCGAGGCCGAGCGTCGCCGCGAAGGAGGCGACGACGGTGAGGATCAGATAGGCGGGGGCGACCAGCGCTCGCAGCAGCGCGACCAGGATCAGGCCGACGACGATCAGGACCAGCGGCACGATCAGCTTCGTGTCCCGCGCGTTGGTCTGCTCGACGTCGAGGTTCTCGACCGGGATGCCGCCGAGCAGGCTGCCGGGGGCGAGAGTGTGGAGGCGTTCGCGCACGTCGCGGACGGCATGGGCGGCGTCGCTGCCGTAGGGGTTGCCACGGAGGACGAGGACGACGACCGCCTTCGCGGGAGCACCCGGCAGCACCGTCGGCAGCGCCAGCTGGACGCTGTCGAGTTCCTGTATCTCATGCGCCACGAAGGGTGCCTCGTCCAGCCGCATGACCGCGGTCAGCGGCGATCCGAGCCCGGCGGGGAAGTGGCGTTCGAGCGCTTCGGTGCCTTCGCTCGAGTCGGTCGGCTTGGTCACCCCCTGCCCGAAGCCAAGCGTGTCGTGGTGCGTCAGGTTCCCCAGACACAGCACTGCCAGCAGCGCGAAGACGGCGACGATGATCCGGGTGGAGTGTC
>DASSNA010000325.1:0-2042 GCA_035688445.1 Solirubrobacterales bacterium
AACACGTTCATGATGAGCATCGGGGCGCTCGCGGTCGTGACGGTCGCCTGGGCCGTCGTGGGCTATTCGCTCGCGTTCGACGGCGGCGGCGCGGTGATCGGCGGCCTCGGCAACGCCTTCATGAGCGGCGTCGACTTCGCCCCGCGGGAAGGGACGGCGATCCCCGAGCTCGTCTTCTTCGCCTTTCAGGCGACCTTCTGCATCATCACGGTGGCGCTGATCTCGGGCGCTGTGGTCGAGCGGATGCGGTTCGGCGCCTTCCTCGTCTTCGCCGCGCTCTGGTCGCTGCTGGTCTACGCCGTCCTCGCCCACTGGGCCTTCGGCGGCGGCTGGCTGATCTCCGGCGGCACGCTGGACTTCGCCGGCGGCGTCCCGGTCGAGATGGCCTCCGGCTTCTCGGCCCTGGCGGCGGCGCTGGTGGTCGGCGCGCGCAAAGACTACGGCCGCCAGGCCCTCCTCCCCCACAACGCCGTCTACGTCCTGCTCGGGGCGGGACTGCTGTGGTTCGGCTGGTTCGGGTTCAACGGCGGCAGCGGCTTCTCGACCGGCCAGAACAGCGTCCTCGCCTTCACCAACACGCTGCTCTGCCCGGCGACCACGCTGGTCGTCTGGTTCGCCCTCGACCTGATCCGTGGCCGCAAGGTGACGGCGATCGGTGCCGCCACCGCGATCATCGTCGGCTGCGTGCTGATCACCCCGGCGGGCGGCTACATCAGCCCCGGCTGGGCGATGCTGCTCGGCGCGCTCGGGGCCTTCCCGAGCTACGGGATCATCGTCTGGCGGACGCGGACCCGGGTCGACGAGACGCTCGACGTCCTCGCCGCCCACGGGACGGCCGGCTTCTTCGGGATCCTCTTCATCGGCTTCTTCGCCCAGGCGAGCTGGAACGGTGTCTCCGACGGGCTCTTCTACGGGAACTTCGACCAGTTGGTCGATCAGGCGCTGGCGGCGCTAGCGGCGCCGGCCTATGCCTTCACCGCAACCTTCGTGCTGCTGAAGCTGATCGGCGCGGTGATGCCGTTGCGGGCGAGCGACCGCGAGGAGGCGATGGGCATGGACGTCGTCCAGCACGGCGAGGAGGCCTACGTCACCGGCGAGGGGGCGATCCTGCTCCTGCCTGATGACGTGGGGAAAGTTGCTGTCCCGGTCGCTGATCCGGGGTAATGGTTGAGGCCGGTCGGGTCACCCCCTCCAGACACCACTCGCCAATGGCTCGTGGTTGAGTGTCTGGGGAGGGTCTCCCAACCGCCCGTCCCACACGCGATGAGTGATTACGTTCAGGTTCTGACCACTGTGGCCTCCGAGGAGGAGGCGGGGCGGATCGCGTCGTTGCTTGTTGAGCGGAAGCTGGCTGCTTGCGTGCAGGTGGTGGGGCCGATCGTGAGTCGGTATCGGTGGGAGGGGGAGATCGAGGAGGGGCGGGAGTGGCAGTGCTTGGCGAAGACCACTCGGGGTGCGTACGAGGCGGTTGAGGCGGCGATTCGGGAGATCCACTCCTACGACGAGCCGGAGATCGTCGCCACCCCGATCGTCGCCGGCTCCGCCGGCTACCTCGCCTGGATCGACGAGAACGTCGGCAGTGGCTAGGAGCGCAGGCGGTAGCCGCGGCTGAAGAGACGCAGGTTGAAGAGGAAGAGCGCGGCGGTGGCGGCGGTCAGCGCCAACAGCGAGAGGGCGATGCTGACTTCGGTGAAGCCGACAAAGCCGTAGCGGACCAGGTTGATCATGTAGAAGATCGGGTCGAAGCGGGTCAGGGTCTCGAACGGCTGCGGCAGCAGCGCCGCGGAGTAGAAGACGCCGCCGAGGAAGATCAGCGGCTGGAGGACGAAGGTCTGGGCGAAGGCGACGTCGTCGAACTGTTCGGCGCGGACGCCGATCAGCACGCCGAGCTGGCTGAAGAAGAACCCGACCAGGGCGAGCGAGGGGATCAGGACGAGGACGTGTTCGACCGGGAGGCCGACGAGGATCACCGAGACGAGGAAGGTCAGGAACGCCACCGTCAGCCCGCGCATGAAGCCGCCGAGCGAGAAGGCGAGCAGCAG
>DASSNA010000357.1:0-14719 GCA_035688445.1 Solirubrobacterales bacterium
CGCCGTTTGTCGCCGCGCTCGGCGGGGCGTACCTCGACCGGGGCGCCGCGGCGCTCGCCCAAAGCCTCCGCCAGCACCCCGGCGCGGTCGCGCAGGTAGGGGCCGACGATGATCGTCCGCGGCATCGAAGGCGAGGCGGCGTAGTACTGGGAGATGAACTCCTCGGCGACCTCGCCGGGCTCGCGTTCGCCCTGGTTTTCGAGGTAGAAGCTCTGGCGCTCGGCGAGGATGCCGTCGCGGACCTGGAAGACCTGGGCGTTGGCGTCCTGCCCCTCGACCGCGACCCCGATCAGGTCGGCGGTCCCCATCGTCGCCCCCGCCACCCGCTGGCGCTCGAACAGCGAGCGGATCGCCTTCAGCCGGTCGCGGTGGATCGCCGCCCGCTCGAATTCCTGCGCGGTGGCGGCGGCCTCCATCTTCGCCTCCTCCTCGCGCTCGATCTGGCGGTAGCGGCCGGAGAGGAAGTCGACGATCGCCTCGATGTTGTGGCGGTACTCCTCCTTGGTCACGTAGTCGACGCAGGGCGCCCCGCAGCGCTTGATGTAGTAGTCGAGGCAGGGGCTGCCGGAGCGGCGGCCGGGCTCTTTGCCCTCGCAGGTGCGGAACTGGAACAGCTTGCCGAGCAGGTCGAGCGTCTCCCGCACCCGCCGGGCGCTGGAGAAGGGGCCGAAGTAGGCGCGGCCGGCGCGGTGCTTCTCGCGGGTGAAATAGACGCGCGGGTAGTCCTCGTCGAGGCTGACGGCGACGTAGGGGTAGGACTTGTCGTCGCGGAGGCGGATGTTGAAGCGCGGCCGGTGGCGCTTGATGAAGCTCTGCTCGGTCAGCAGCGCCTCCGCCTCGTTGGCGGTAACGAGGCTCTCGATGCGGTCGATGCGCGAGGTCAGGCGGGTGTCGCCGCCGGAGAAGTGGGAGGCGATGCGTTTGCGGATCGAGCGCGCCTTGCCAACGTAGAGAAGCTCGCCCTCGCGGTCATAGAAGAGGTAGACGCCGGGCTGGTCGGGCAGGGATTTGCGCTGCTGCGCGATCCGCTCGGCCCGGCTCAGCTCGCCCTCGCCTTTGGCTTTCCTATCGCCTTTTGCCATCCGTCTAAGGGTAGGCTGCTGGCCACTCGGCCAACCCGTGCGACCAGGACAGTCAGGAGAGCCAAATGACCAGCACTACCTTGAACCCGCCGCAGCTGAACACGATGCGGATCGAGATCGACGGGGAGATCGGCACCCTGACGCTTGACCGCCCGGACGCCTTCAACGCGATGAGCCCGGAAATGATCGGCGAGATGACGGTGGCCTTCGGCTGGCTCGCCGACCAGGCGCCGCTGCGCGCGCTGATCCTGACCGGCGCCGGCAACGCCTTCTGCGCCGGGGGCGACGTCACCTGGTTCCGCAAAGGGGTCGAGTCCGACGAGATCGACCTGCCCTCCGACGTGCGGCGCGGGGCCGAGGTCCTGCACCAGGCGATCATCGACCTGCGGCGGATCCCCTACCCGGTGATCGCCGCGGTCAACGGGCCGGCAGCCGGGGCCGGGTTCTCGCTGGCGCTCGCCTGCGACATCCGCATCGCCGCCGGGACCGCCTTCTTCGCTCCGGCCTACGGGCGGATCGGCGCCTCCCCGGACGGGGGGATGACCTACTTCCTGCCGCGCGTGGTCGGACCGAGCAAGGCGCTGGAACTGCTGCTCGAGGACCCCAACCTGGGCGCCGAGGACGCCCAGGCGATGGGACTGGTGAGCGAAGTGGCACCGCCGGAAGAGCTGATGACGCGGGCGCGGGTCAAGGCCGAGAAGCTGGCCAAGCTGGCGCCCCACTATGTGCGGATGGCGAAGAAGCTGGTCGGGGTCAGTATTGAGAACTCGATCGCCGACCACCTGCAGTTGGAGCGGCACGGAATCGCCGACTCGATGGCGACCGAAGACCTCCGCAACGGGGTCGAGACCTTCTTCAGTGGCGGCACCCCGGAGTTTCACGGCCGCTGAACCGAGTGGCGCCGAGGTGCGTATCGCGACTACAGTCGGACAGACAACATCCTCCGCGGGAAAGGTTTGAGATGAAGAAAGTTGTAGCCCTACTGGCCCTGGCCCTCGCCGCGCTGGCGCTCGTCGCCTGTGGCGGCGGCTCCAGCTCCACCAGCGAATCGACGAGCGAAGCTAACTCGGGCGAAACCAAGGAATCGGAAGAAAAGTCCGAAGGCGGCGAAGAAAACAAGTCCGGCGGCTCCGGTTCGAGCATCAGCATCGAAGCGAACCCCGAAGGCAACCTCGAATTCGTCCAGAAGTCGGCAACCGCCAAGGCGGGCAACGACACCCTTGAATTCACCAACGAATCGCCGGTCCCCCACGACGTCAAAATCGAAAACTCCAACGGCGAAGAAGTAGGCGGCACCGAAATCACCTCCGAAGGCACCGAATCCGCCTCGGTCGAACTCAAACCCGGCAAGTACACCTTCTACTGCTCCGTCCCCGGCCACCGCGAAGCCGGCATGGAAGGCACGCTGACGGTCAAGTAGCCGTCCCAGCACAGCGGTGCGCCTTTTGGTCGCTATGCGCCCATAAAGCGCACCGCTGTGCCTCGTCCAGGGCATAGAGTCCCGGCATGCCGAACATCAACCGCCCAGTCTTCGAGGAGGGCGAGCGGCCCGAGGGCTTCCGCTCCAAACGCGCCCGCATCGGCTACGAGCTAGGGAGCGAGCTGATTGGCTGCAGCCAGTGGGAGCTGCCACCAGGCGAGGCCGCCTACCCGTACCACGCCCACTACTCCGACGAGGAGCTGGTGATCGTCCTCTCGGGCAAGCCCACCCTGCGCACGCCAGAGGGAACCCGCGAGCTCGAGGAGGGCGAGGTACTCCACTTCCCCGTAGGCGAAGAGGGCGCCCACCAGCTCTACAACCAAACCGAAGAGCCAGTGACCTTCCTGGCCATCTCAAGCAGCGGCCGCCCCGACATCATCGTCTACCCCGACACCGACAAGATCGGCCTAGGCGAGCGCCTCGCCAAAGGTGGCGGCCTGCGTGCGTTCTTCAGGCGCGGGGACGGGATCGACTACTTCGAGGGCGAGCAGCCGCCCGAGGACTGACTTACGTCTCGATATAAAGCGGTTTCGGGCTGGTTACTTCATATTCGGTGTCCCAGCCGGCTTTTTCCGCGCAAAGCCCGTTTGTCGTCAAACGCGGAATGTTTTTGGCTTCGATTTTGATCTTCGCTGGATTGCCGCCTTCGAGCGTCCCGAGGTCCGTGTTTTCGGTCTTGTAGATGCAGTGGACGTTGCCGAAGATCGTGACGCAGGTGGCTGTCGCTTCGGTGCCGTTCGAGGTCAATGTCGCGTTGTCGCTAGCAGCGATATGACTGAAGGTCAGTTCACCATTTTTCAGCACTTTGACTTCGCAGTTGCATTCTTCGAAGGTCAGGCTTTCGACGCTGGCGACCACTTTTTCGCCCGTGCTCATGACTTTCGCATTGAGCGACGATTTGCCGCATTCGATGTTTTTGAAACTGTTTGTCAACTTCGAAGCCGCGCTCGAGGTTCGGCTCATTTTGATTTCGGTCCCGACGCCATCCGCTTTTCCGACCGGGCATTTCACCGCTTTTTCTGTACAGAGCACGGTGCTCCCGGCAACTTCTGTAGCGGAGGTGGTGAACGTTTCATCTTTTCCTGCACTGGAGCCCAAAGCGTTTTCGGCCACCAGGCGGTAGTGATAGGTCGTTTCTTCTGCCAGTCCCGAAACGGCCTGTTCAACGGTGATGAGTTCAGATTCGGGTTTGACTTCCGCGGCAGAGACTGGCGCTTTTGAGCCGTAGGAGGTCGTCGTCCCGTATTCGAACTGATATTTCGTCGTCAACCCGCGGGGCGCAATGGTCCCCTTCAGCGTTGCACCGTGAGCCCCAATTCCGGTCGCCGCAGAGGTCGTCGCCACCGGGGCGCTGTTGGTGGTGAAGGAATGCTCGGGCCCAGTGGTTTTCCCTCCAGCATTGGTAGCGGTTACGCGGAAGTAGTATTTCGTCCCGCGAGTTAGTCCGGTGATTGTGTAGCTCACCGATTTTGGTTCCGTTCCGCTGCCGGCGGATCCGGCTGGTTCCGGGACGGTTTTCGTGTAGACACCGGAGGTCGTCCCGTATTCGAACTGGTAGGTCGTGCTCTGGCCGTTCGGGTTCACGACTCCGTTCAGCGTCGCGGATTCTCCGCTTTCCTCGGAAACCCCTGCTTCGGTGGTGACGGTGGGAGGTCCGATGGTCGTGAAGGTTTTGTCTTCGCCTGTGCCGGTTTCGGGGTTTTCGTTGTTGGCGACCAGGCGGTAGTGATAGGTCGTGTTCGGACTGAGCCCACTCAGGGTCTCGCTCCGTTCTATGGCGCTCGTCCCCGCCCCGAGGTTGACTTCAGCGGTTTTCGAGCCGTAGGAGCTGGTCGTGCCGTATTCGAAGAAGGCCTTCGTTTCCGAGCCGTTGGGGTTGACGGTGCCGTTGATGGTTGCTGATTTTTCGCCAATGCTCGTGGCAGCGGTCGTGGTCGTCGTCGGAGGGGCGCTGCGCCACCGGCCCTCTGCAAGGGGGTAAACGGTAGGACCAACGAGTCGATACATGCCGACCGCCTCGCAGCCCCTGGCAGCTATGCAGGAGACGGCAAATGGCCGCACGGTGTTCCCGCCGGAGGGGAGTGGCATCGTGAACAAGGTCCACGCGCTTTTAACCCGACGCAGTTCGACCGGAGTTGCGCTTTCGCCGACAGCCGTGCATTCCGTCGAAGAGGTGCAGGAAACGTCTGCGAGAGAGGCAGCATTGGGTTCTGGCATCGTCTGAGTACTCCATTCGCTGCCACTCCAGACCCGGGCCATCGCCTTGGTTTCGTGGCTGGTCGCATTCACCTCTTCAGCGCCCACCGCGGTGCACGCCGACGAGGAGGTACAGGAGACGCCGTAGAGCCAGTTCATCTTTTCTTTGACCGGTTTTGCTTCTTTTATCGTCCAACTTGTGCCGTCCCATCGCTCCGAAAGGGGTGTGTAGACAAATTTGGATTCGTAGTAGTAGTAACCGGTAGCCATGCAAAAGGTCGAGGAGGCGCACGAGACCGACGTCAGCTTGATCGAATTAGAGGCGGGGTTTTCGATTTCCTGGGTGCTCCATTCTTTGCCGTCCCAGCGAAGCGCGAGGGTTTTCGACGCTTCCCCTGCGTTCTGGTACCAGCCGATGGCAGTGCATTCACTTTCCGACGTGCAGGAGATATCTTCGAGGAAGGACTGCGTGGCTTCAGCATTGGTGGGGCTCGTTTGGACTTTCCATTCGCTGCCGTTCCAGGCCTCGATCAGAGTCAGCCATTTGCCCGCAGCTTTCGTATAGCGACCCACCGCAAAGCAGGCTGAAGAGGAGGGGCAGGACACTCCCGTGAAGGCGGTCTTCACCGCTTCCGTGGGTTTCGCCGGAGTCTGTGATTTCCATTCGGTGCCGTTCCAGCGCTGCGCGAATGCGGTTGCCCCTTCTTCCTTGATTCCCACCGCGGTGCATTCCGTGGCCGAAAAGCAGGAGACGTCTTCGAAGCTGCCGGTGACTTCTTTGCCGAGGCTGACCGGCGTCTGCACGGTCCAGCCGACGGTGAAGGTCCGATCGGTCCCCTGGCTCATCCCGGAGGAGTTGGTAGCGACGATCCGGTAGTGGTAGGTCGTGTTCGCGGTTAGGCCGGTAACCGCCTGGGCCTTTTCAAGCGTGGTCGACCCCGAGCCGACGCTCACTTCGGCAGTTTTCGAGCCGTAGGAGGTGGTGGGGCCGTATTCGAAATAGGTTTTCGTTTCCAGGCTGTTGGGGTTGACGGAGCCGTTCAGCGTTGCCGTGGTGTCGGCGACGTTGGCCGCGGCGAGGGTGCTGACCGAAGGCGAGAGCGCGAGAGCCGAGGAGGCAGCTACGCATGCCCCTACCGCGCAGATGCAGAGCGTCACGAGCAGCGAACGGACACGCCTTCTCTGGAATCGGTCGCGATTCCCCGCGTGGACAACACCCATATCCCCCTACCTCCCCCTAGAGTCTCTGAATAGACAGAGACCTTAGAGCAACTAGCAAGGTCGCGTCAACTTCCCGGCTGCGAGCGCAGAGGGCCGATCCTCAGTCAGCGGGTGCCAGCACGCGCGTGACGCTGTCGCCGACGAAGCAGGGCTTCTCGGCGCCCTCTACTTCGAGGGTGAAGCGGGTTACTACCTGGTACCAGCCGCCGCCTTTGTCTTCGGCGGCGACTACCTCAGCCTTGGCGCGGATGTTGGAGTCGACGGGGACGGGGGACGGAAAGCGGATCTTGTCCCAGCCGTAGTTGAGGCCCATCTTGAAGCCGGTGGAGGAGATCAGTTGCTGGCGGAAGCCGTCGACCATCGCCAGGGTGAGGTTGCCGTGGGCGATCGTGGTGCCGAAGGGGCTCTCCGTCTTCGCCCGCTCGGCGTCGACGTGGATCCACTGGTGGTCGCCGGAGAGCTCAGCGAAGGCGTCGATGTCGGCCTGGGTGACCGTGCGCCACTCGCTGGGGCCGATCTCCTGGCCGACCAGCGCCTTCATCTCCTCGATTCCGTTTACCTCGACGACTGCCATCGGCGGCAGTTTATCCGCGAGGCGGCCTCGCGAGTCAGTCGGTCCAGAACTCAGGGTCGAGCGAGCCGTCGCCGTCGCGGCGGGGGCCGAAGACGAGCACCTCGAGCCCATCGTCGCCGGCCTCGAAGGCGCGGGTCACGTCAGGTGAGACGCGAATCGCGTCGAGGCGCTCGACCTCGATGATCTCGTCGTCGAGTTTGAACAGGCCGCCGCCGCGAACGACCACGTAGACCTCCTCGGCATCCTCGTGGCTATGGCCGAAGGGCTGGCGCTTGTTCGGTTTCAGGCGGTGGAAGCTGAAGCCGGTTTCCTCGGTCTCCAGGTCGCCCTTCGCGAAACGGGCCTCCATCGCGTCGCCATGGCCAAAATCGGCCGCAGAGTCTTTGACGTCCTCTAGTTGCTTGTGGGTGAAGGGGTTGCTCATGTGGATCCTTTCGGTCGTCTTTGGTCACGCTACCCGAGCCGGGTAGCCTTGACGCGTGCCCGTTCCAGCCAGCCGCATCCTCTCCAGCAGCCAGATGGCGACGCTGGCACAGCACGGCGAGGAGCGAACCGCCGACGTCGACGAGGTGCTGTTCCAGATCGGCGACGAGACTTACCCGTTCATTGCCATCCTCGAGGGGGAGGCGGCGGTGCTCGACGGCGTCGGCCAGGAGATCGTCCGCCACGGGGCCTCCGGTTTCCTCGGCGAGATGAACCTGCTCTCCGGCCAAACCGTCTTCCTCACCGCGGTGGTGACGGAGCCGCTGCGCTACATCGCGGTCGAGCGCGAAGCGCTGCGCAAGCTGCTGCGGGACGACCCCTCCCTCTCCGACACCCTCCTCCCCGCCTTCGTGCAGCGGCGCGAAATGCTGCAGGAACGACAAGGGATCGGGGTCGAGATCGTCGGGCCGCGGGACTCGGCGGCGACCAGGCAGATGGTCGACTTCGTCAAACGCCAGCGGCTCCCCTTCACCTGGCTTGACCCGGCGGAGAGCGAGGAGGCGGCGCGAATGCTGGACGGTGTCGCGCCGGAGGAACTACCGCTGGTGCAGCTGCCGGGCGGGGCCGAGCTGCGGGCGCCGAGCGACGGCCAGCTCTCACGGGCGCTCGGGATCGGGCTGGAGCTGGCACCGCGAGAGGAGGTCGACCTGCTGGTGATCGGCGGCGGTCCCGCCGGCCTCGGCGCCGCCGTCTACGGCGCCTCTGAGGGGCTGGACACGCTGGTGGTCGAGGGCACCGTCCTCGGCGGCCAGGCCGGGACCTCGCGGCGGATCGAGAACTACCTCGGCTTCCCGGCCGGGATCAGCGGCACCGAGCTGACCAGCCGCGCCGTCACCCAAGCGCGCAAGTTCCGGGCGCGAACCGCCACCCCCTACCGGGCCGAAGCGCTGGAACCCGGCGAGGAGCGCCACCTGGTGCGGCTGGAGGAGGGCCACGAGATCTCCACCCGCGCCGTCGTCCTCGCTACTGGCGCCGAATACCGCAAACTGCCGGTCGCCGACCTCGAGGAGTACGAGGGGCTGAGCATCTTCTACGCCGCCGGGCCGCCGGAGGCGCAGGTCTGCGGCGGCCAGCGCGTCGGCATCGTCGGCGGCGGCAACTCGGCCGGCCAGGCTGCCGTCTGGCTCGCCCGCGGCGGCGCCCTCGTCACCCTGCTGCACCGCCGCGCCGACCTCGCCGAGACGATGTCCAGCTACCTGATCGAGGAGCTTGAGCGCTTCGGGGTGAACGTCCGCGACCGCAGCGAAATCACCCAGCTGCACGGGCAGGACGGCCGGCTCGAAGCCGTCACCCTCACCGACGGCGCCCACCTCCCCTACTCCTTCCTCTTCCTCTTCCTCGGCGCTTCTCCCTGCACCCACTGGCTGGACGGGACGGTCGAGCGCGACGAGCACGGCTTCGTCCTCACCGGCCCCGACATCGGCGCCCATGACTTGCTGGAAACGAGCGTCCCCCGCGTCTACGCTGCCGGCGACGTCCGCTCCGGCTCGATCAAGCGTTGCGCGATCGCAGTCGGTGAGGGGGCAGCGGTGGTGCGATCGGTGCACACGCACCTAGCGCCCGTGGCGGCCGGGCGCTGATCCCCGCCCAGGCTCAGCCGGCGATTCGAAAGCGCATCCGCGCCGGCGTCCGGTCGTCACCGCCGGGCCCATGGGCGCGAACCCGGAACACGTAGCGGCCCGGCTGCAGGTGCTTGTAGGCCCGCGGCGATCGACAGCCTCCAAACTGAAGCTGGGCGAGGCGCCGGTCCTTTGCTTTCGTTTTCCGAACCAGCGAACAATCGAAACCGCTTGCCTCGCCGATCGCCTTGAAACGGAAACTCGCCAGACCCCGCCCTGACTTGATCGTGGCGTGCAGCAGCTTCGTCCCCGGCCTTTTCGCTTGCCGTACGGAGACGGTCACTTTGCCGCCCGGATGATCGACGGCGACCGCTTCGATCACCTTGTTGCTGCCGTTGTCGCGTCTCCAGGCGGCAACCGCGCTTCCCGACTGACTGATCGCCAGCGCCGGTTGTTCAGCCTGTGCATAGGAGACCCGGACCGGTTCCGACCAGGCTCCGAGCACGCTTCGGAAAGTGCTCTCGACGACGCGTTTGCCCGCCTGCGCCTGAACCCAAACGGTCACGCCTTCACCCTGTGAATTGACGGCGACCCGGGGCGAGTAGACGTTTACGTAGCCTTCGACCGGATAGCCGCCCATCCCGTCTCCGGAGAGGATGCGCGGCGGCGTCCACGACCCGCCCGCGGCGTGTTCGGAGCTTTCGATCAGGGTGGTTTCTTCTACCGCGCGCGACCAAATCACGACCGCGTTGCCAGCGCCATCAACCGCCACCTGGGGTTCATCCGCCCACGTCCCCGACAGGGTTTTGGCTTCCGACCATTTACCGCCGCTGAGCTGGGCGGCCCGAACCCGCTGCGGTTCACCTTCGAACTGCCCCCACACGGCGGCCGCGTCTCCGCCGCCGGTAACTGCAAGGTCGGGAACGAAGGCGCTGAATTCGGAGGAGGAGAGGTATTCCGGTTCCGACCAGGTTCCCCCGAGCGGGCGGCGCGAGGTCTGGATCGCGGCTCCACCTCCATCCAGGAGCTGCCAGACGGCGGTCGCCGTTCCCGCAGCGTCAACTCCCACCTTCGCTTCGGTCCCTTCTTTTCCAGAGGGACTCAGGTCCACCGGTTCAGACCAGCTTCCCCCGGCCGGGCGTTCGGTGCTCTGGACCAGAGTCTCGCCGGTGCCGAAGGCGTGCCAAATCACGGTCGCGTCGCCCCTTGCATTGACGGCGACGTGAGGTTCGTAGGAGTAGACGTCGTGGGCGGAGAGCTCGATCGGTTCCGACCAGGCGCCGCCAAAAGGTCGTTCGGAGAGTTCGACGATGGTGTGGTTGTTGCCGTCCAGCCGGCGCCAGACGGCGATGGCATTCCCCGCAGCGTCGACGGCCACGTCCGCCTCTCCCGCACTTTCGCCAGGATCGGAGAGATCCTGCGGTTCCGACCAGCTTCCTCCGGCCGGTCGCTCGGCAGCCTGGATCACGCCCTTGCTGCCGTTGAAACGCTGCCAAACCGCGATCGCATTGCCCTGTGGGTCGATCGCCACCTGCGGCAACGCCGCATCCTCCGCTTCTGCTGAGAGCACCTCCGCCGGCAGCCAGGAGTCGGCATTGGCCACAGATGCGCTCGCGAAGAGGACGAGCAGGCAGACGAGGAGCGTTAGGGCTGGCTTCACCGGCCGCATCGTAGCCCCAAATCCTCGTTTCGTCTGCATTCAGCCGGGTGTCAACTCTGCGCGACCATTTCAACCTGGGATGAGATCTCGCCCTTATGGAAGACGTGGAGGGCGAACCCCGGCGGCCCGACCATCTCCACGTCATCGGCCTCCAGATTGAAATCCGGCAGCGCCTGCAGGTAGGTGCTTGGGGCAGAAAGGACCGGGCAGCCGGCGAGGCTGGCGGCGGCGATCCGATGTAGATGACCGCCGACGATCACCCGCAGTTGCGGGTGGCGGGCAACGACCCCGGTCAGCGCCTCGCGCTCGCTGGGATCGAGGTTGATCGCGTCCCAGCCGGGCAGGCCAGTGGCGAGCGGCGTGTGGTGCACAGCCAACAGCGTCGGCCGCTCGGGCTCCTCCCCCAGCCTCTCGTCCAGCCAGGCGAGGTCGTGTGGGCCGAAGCGCCCGGGGTCCTGCCCAGGGACGTTGGAGTCGAGGAGGACGAGCCGGAGCTCGCCGACCTCGGCGGTGTAGTTGACCGGCTCGGCGCCGGCACCAGGTAGCGCGAAGGCGGCCCGCAAGCCAGCGCGATCGTCGTGGTTGCCGGGCAGGACGTGGACGGGGCACTCGAAACGGTCGAGCAGCGGGCGCGCCAGCCGGTAGGACTCCTCGCTGCCGTCGTCACTGAGGTCGCCAGAGACGATCACGGCGTCCACCGGATTCGGCAGCGCCCGGACCGCCTCGACCACGATCTCCAAGCGCGCGAGGGGATCGACGCCCTCTGCCGTGGCGCCGATGTGCAAGTCGCTGAGCTGTGCGATCAGGAGCGGCCGAACCATGGTCGCCGCAACTATGCCGCTAGACAGCCGCTACCGTCGATGCCGAGAGGGCCGCGAGGGGAAGCCTTGGTCACGGTCATCACTCTTCAACTCGGGCTCTGGAGTCAGATCCCGCCAAGTAAGAAGCTCCTCAACCTCCCAGCCTTTCTCCGCTTCCTGAACAAGCTTCTCAATCAACTCCTCAGTGAGCAGTTCGCCTTTGAGGTTTCTGCCGTAGTTCTTGGGCTCCACTGTCATTCCCTCGGTAGCAGGGTTACATATTTGGGACGCATCTTCATCGCGTGAATCGCTATCTCAAATCCGTCCGGTCGACGGCTCGTGATTACCTCGAGTAGTTCCCCATTGCGGGCCGGACCAAGATAGACGCGCAACCCCTCATCCCGCTCGAGCATCCTCAGTGCATGCGTCACTGCATGCTTGATGTCAACAGCATTAATCCCATGCTTTAAGGCCGCCGGATGAAGCTCCCGCATTCGTTTGACCCGAAAAATCACGCCACCAGGCGCACTTCGAAGCTGGGCATGGCGATCGCGCCTGCGCCGCCGATCAGGGCGAGGATGCGGGTGACGTAGGCCTGGGTCTCGGGGTAGGGCGGGATGCAGTGGCAGGCTTCGACCGGGGCGGGGCCGGCGTTGTAGGCGGCAAGGGCGAGTTCGGGAGAGCCGAACTGGTGGAGCAGGTCCGACATCAGGTGGGCCTCGGCGTCGATCGCGGCGACCGGGTCGTAGGGGTTGGTGAGGCCGTAGGCGGCGGCGGTCGACGGCATGAACTGGGCGATGCCTTGGGCGCCGGCGGGCGAGCCGGCGCTGGGGTCAAAGCCGGACTCGGCCATCAGCTGGCCTGCCATCAACGCCGGCGGCACGCCCCAGTGCGCGGCCGAGCGCAGGATCGGTGCGCGGAACTGGGCGGGGACGAAGGAGGGTAGGGCGGTGGCGGTGGCGGTGGCGCTGGCGACCGTCCCTCCCCCAGCCGCAGTCACCTCTTCGCCCGCTGGTGAGCAGGGAGCCGGGCCGGCGTTGTAGCCGTAGTGCCAGGCCTCCCACGAATACCGCTGGATGAAGCCGAAGCGGCTGGCGTTGGCGGCGAGCCATGAATAGGCGGAGGACGGCCCGATATCGAGCTCGGTGGCGCAGCGATGCAAGGAGTGGCCGGGGGGCGCCACCCAAGTCGGGTCGGGGTGGGCGGCAAACAGTTCCGCCTGTTCAGCGTCGGAGCGGAAGCCGGAGACGACGAGCAAAGTGAGGCCGTCCGCATGGGCAGCCGCCGCCATCTGGTCGTAGGCGGTGGCCACGTCCGGCCGCATCCCCTTGCCGTCGCGGTAGACGAGCGGGCCGCTGTAACCGCCGCCGCTCGCCATCCCGCTGGTGCCACCGGCGACCGAGCCGTAAGGCGCAGCGGCTTCAGCCACCGCGGAGGCTTCGACACGGTGGCCATTAGCCCCCGTCAGGCCCGCGACCACTGTCGCCTTCGCGCGCACCGGGGCGAACGAGGACGCATCGGGAAAACGAAGCTTGACCTGGTCTGGGTCGACCGCGTTCTCACGAGCCGCCGCCAAGGCTGCCGCTCGCGCTCGCGCCAGATAGGCCGATTTATCGATGTGCCGTGGATTCGGGCGCCCGTCGGCGAACCGGGGTGGCGCCAGCAGCCGCGACAAGTCGTCGCGCATCGAGCGGACGGCGGAGATCGCGATCAGGTCCGCCGCCCGCTGCGCCCTCCCTTTGCCGGTGACTGCGCCGGCGATCGCCACCAGCGCCAGAGCCGCCGCGATCAGCGCCAGCGCCCCACCCAGCGCCAGGATCAGCGCCTGCCCCGACTCATCCCTCCCTCGCATGCGGCGACCCTGAACGGCCCGGGCGCACGCGTGGTGCGCAGAAACAAACTCTTCTCAAGCCGCTTTCGAACTTTTTGGTGACAGGTCGCGTAGGACGGGCGACTAAGCGACCAAGGAGCTCGACGATGCGGCACCTCGCCATTTCCCGCCCCAAGCCACTTTCGATCCGCCTCGCCCTGCTGGCGACGGCGGCAATAGCCCTGCTTCTGCCCCTCGTTGCGCAAGCGGCGACCAAGAGCGTGGTCAAGGAGAGCGAAAACGCCACTCTTGAAGCGACGGTCCTGACCACCAACAAGGGCAAGACTCTTTACAGCCTCAGCGTCGAGAAAAACGGCAAGTTCATCTGCACCGGTGGCTGCCTCTCGTCATGGAAACCACTGGTGGTGCCGAAGGGCGTGAAGCCAAAGGGCCCGGTGAAACTGGGCACCGTGAAACGGCCGGACGGCCGGACGCAGGTCACCTACAAGGGTCGACCCCTCTACAGCTTCAACGCCGACAAACCGGGAGAAGCAAACGGCGAGGGGTTGAAAGATGTCGGCACCTGGCACGCAGCGAAGGTGTCGAAGGCAAGCTCGGCGCCTACGCCGCCGCCGGAAAACCCGTATCCGTACTAGCGACGCCGAGGCGGCGGACCAGTCGCTCAGGCAACCCGCCCGGCGAGCCAGCGGGAAGTACCCCGAAGAGCGCGCGGCGCTCGACCACCCAGCTCAAGCGACGCTTGAGGACAGCAACAGCTAGATCCCTGGCGAGCAGGTCGCGGACCGCGAGTGCCACCAGCGGGCGGTCCTGCTCCAGGTCCGCCCTCAGGAGGACGCTGGCAGGACGCAGGGACGGCTGAGCCAGAACCTCCTGCAGCAGCTCGGGCTGGACGTGGATGATGGCGGTCGCCTCCCGCGCCACCGTCACGCCCGCGGCCGCGGCTTCCAGCCCTTCGGGGTCGGCCGGAACCGCTAGGTGACAAACCTGACCGCGAGCGGCAGCTCGCAGTTGCGGCAGATGCCCAGCTAACCGCTCCTCGAGCTTCTGCGCGGCCGCGGAAGCCAGCAGGGCTGGCCGTGGCGTCCTTCCGCCGACGTCGACCAGCAGCGCTGGGGTATCAGCGTCCGCCCCCGCGCAAGCGAGCGCTGCCGCAACCCCGCGCGCACCCTCGGCGTTACCTACCGTGCTCACGACGGTGGCCCGCCCTCCCAGCAAGGGATTCACGTAGCTCATCGGGCTGACCTCGCGGCGGCGCTGCTGCTGACCGTGAGTCGGTCGGCGAGAGCCGCAACCGGGGATGGCGGCCGCAGGCGCACCGAGACGGTGCCGCCCTCAACCGCAACCGAGACGTCGTCCTTCGCCCAACCGGGCAGCGCTTCGCGCGCCCCTTCCACGGCCGACCCGCCGGAGGCGAGCGCCAGCGCCCCAGCCTCCGCGGCACCATCTGCGAGAGTCATCGCGTAGCCGGCGACAAGCAACTGCAGCGCGACCGCCGCCGCCAACAACAGCGCTGGTAGCGCTGCGACGAGCTCCACCGTCGCTTGACCCCGCTCAGCCATCGCCAGGCTCCAAGCCGCTGCTCGCGCTCACTCGCACCGGCGGCAGCGAGGGGATCAGGCGCGGCACCTCAACCCGCACCCTCACACCCTCGTCGTTCTCAACTTCGGCGCCGCGGCGCAGCGACGGCGGCCGCGCCGCCCGCGCCGCCGCCGTCGCCCTGGACGCTGCTGGCGGGCATGCCGGCTTACCCGGACCCGACCGACATCTACGCCGCCGATAGGCCGGGGCAGCTGTCGCCGGCCGTCGCAGACGCCAAGGCGTATGTCTACGTGC
>DASSNA010000007.1:0-6794 GCA_035688445.1 Solirubrobacterales bacterium
GGGCGTAGTCGACCAGGACCGTGAACCCCTGGCCCTCGTCGACCGGCTCGAACCGCCCCGGCACCCGTGCCGCCTTCGCCAGCCCAGCGGCGGCAATCCCCGCCCCCACCCCCATCGCCTCCGCCGCAGCGAAGGCGCCGAGCGCGTTGGCGACGTTGAAGTGGCCGGGCAGGCCGGTGCGCAGTCGCATCTCGGCAATCGAGAAGCTGGCGCCAGCGGCGTCGAACTCGACGTTGCGGGCGCTGTAGTCGGCCTCGGCGCCCTCGGCGGAGAAGGTGACGCAATCGAATTCCTCAGCCAGGCGCCGCCCGTAGGGGTCGTCGACGTTGACGATCGCCGCCTTCGGCCCGGTCTCGAACAGCTTGCGCTTGGCGAGGAAGTACTCCTCCATCGTCCCGTGGAAGTCGAGGTGGTCCTGGGTGAGGTTGGTGAAGATGGCGACCTCGAAGTGGATCGCGTCGGCCCGGTGCAGGGTCATCGCGTGCGAGGAGACCTCCATCGCACAGGCCACGTCACCGCCCTCGAGCATCTGGCGGAAGGTCGCCTGCAGCTCGATCGCCTCCGGCGTCGTCCGCACCACTTCCTTCTGAACCCCGCCAACGACCTGCTTCACCGTCCCCAGCAGCCCGCATGGATAGCTAGCCGCCTCAAGGATCTCCTTCACCAAGAAGGCAGTCGTCGTCTTCCCGTTAGTCCCCGTCACCCCAACGACCCGCAGCTTCGCCGTCGGATCCCCCCAAAACCGAGCCGCCAGAGGCGCCATCGCCGCCCGCGAGTCAGGCACCACCACCTGCGCCACCGCCAGCTCCGTCAGCTCGCGCTCCACAACCAACGCCGCGGCCCCTTCCTCCACGGCTCTGGGAGCAAACGCGTGCCCGTCAGCCCTCTCTCCGACGACACAGAAAAAAAGCGTTCCAGGCTCCACCTTGCGACTGTCATACGCCAGCTCAGCCACCCCCACAGAGGCGTCGCC
Organism: Solirubrobacterales bacterium; assembly: GCA_035688445.1. Classification (GTDB taxonomy): domain Bacteria; phylum Actinomycetota; class Thermoleophilia; order Solirubrobacterales; family 70-9; genus VAYN01. The sequence goes on from DASSNA010000007.1 coordinate 974, forward strand.
CACAATTCGCGCCTCGGGGAACTCCGCGACCAAGTCGCCCAATCTCGTCATCCGGCCACGATTCTAGGAAGCGGTTCGGGTGGCCCTCCCAAAACACTCAAAAGCGAGCGACGCGAGCGAGTTTTGGGAGGGCCACCCGGACCGCCCCCACCCATCATTCCTGCGGAACCCCGAGGTACGGAAGAGCGAATTCAGCGATTTCGCCGAACGCCGGCGCCGCCACCGACCCACCGTAGATTTCCCCCTGCGGTTCATCAACAATCACCGCTGCCAGCAATTGCGGATTCTGCGCCGGCGCGAAGCCGATGAAGGAAGCGATGTATTTGGTTTTCGAGTAGCCGCCGTTTTCGGCCACCTGGGCGGTGCCGGTCTTGCCGGCGAGGGTGTACCCCGGCACGCTGACCTCAGACGCCGTCCCGCCCGGCGCCAGCACGCCTTCGAGCATTTCCCTGATCTCAGCCGAGACCTGGGGGGAGATCACCCGACGCCCCTTCGGCTCGTGGACCGGTTCTTCGCCCACCTTCTTAATTAGCTGCGGCGGTTTGAGGATGCCGCCGTTGGCGATCGCGGTGTAGCCGGCGACCATCTGGATCGGGGTCACCGCCAGGCCCTGGCCCATCGGCAGGTTGCCCATCGTCGAGCCCGAGTACTGGTCGAGGCTGGGAACGATCCCCTGTTCCTCGTTCGGGAACTGGACGCCGGTCGGGCGGCCGAAGCCGAAGCGGTCGATCCACTTGCTGAATTTTTCGGCGCCGACCTTGAGGCCGATCGTCACCGCGCCCACGTTCGAGGAGCGGGCGAGGATGGTGCCGACGCTCATCGTTTCGGTGCCGCGTTCCTCGGCGTCTTTGATCGTCCGGTCGGCGACCTGGATCGACGGTGGCAGGACGAATTCGCTCGCCGGCGTCACCAGTTTTTCTTCCAGCGCCGCGGCGACAGTAAAGGCCTTGAAGGTCGAACCCGGTTCGTAGTTGAACCCGGTCGCCTTGTTCAGCAGGTCTTCATTGCTGACTTCGGAGAGGTCTTCGGGGTTGACTGGCGGCCAGTTCGCCATCGCCAGGACCTGCGAGCTGCGCGGGTCGACGACGATCGCGGTCGCCCCGGTCGGCGCGTAGGTTTCCCCCACCCCGGCCAGCACCCGTTCGGTTTCCCGCTGGATCACCGGGTCGAGGGTGAGCTGGACGTCTTCGCCGTCTTCGGCCGCCTTCACCGTTTCCTGCCGGATCGGTTCGCCGAGCGCGTCGTTGACGATCCGCCGTTCTCCGTCGGTCCCGCCGAGCACCGATTCCTCGCCTTCCTCGAGCCCGGTCAGCCCCTGGTTTTCGGAGCCGACGGCGCCGATCACCTGCCCCGCCATCTCCCCTTGCGGGTAGGTGCGGCGGCTGTCGGGGAGCTCGCCGATCCCTTCCAGGTTCAGCGCTTCGACCTCGGCGGCGGTGCCGAGGCCGACTTTGTGGGCGAGGTAGGAGAAGCCGCTTTCGACGGTCAGCGCTTCCAGCACTTCGCCTTTCGGCTCGTCGAGGATCGGCGCCAGCTTCGCCGCCGCCTGCGGCGGGTTTTTCACCTGGTAGGGAGTGGCGTAGATCGTCGCCGCGTCTTCGGAGGCGGCGAGCTTGTTGCCGGCGCGGTCAAGCAGGTCGCCGCGCAGGCCGGGAACAGTGACGACCTCGGTCTGCTGCGAGGTCGCCTCGGAGGCCAGTTGTGCCCCCTGTACCCCTTGCAGCCAGAAGGCGCGAACGAGGATGATGAGGAAGCAGAGGAGGAAGCCGCCGAAGAGGAGCCCGATCCGACGCTCGACCAAGCGCATCGGCGGCGGCTCCTTAGCCGCCCGCGGCCGCGAGCCGGGCAGCGGCGGCGGCAGCGTCGTCGGGGCTGGCTTCGATCAGGTGCGGCTCTTCGGTGGTCGGCATCGCGAGGCCGAGTTCGGCGCCCTCGCCGCGGACGCGGGCGGTGCTGAAGCGCTCGGCTTCGCGGCTTTCCAGCATCGAGTTCTCTTTTTCCAGAGTGGTGATCTGGGCGTCGATCTTGCCGGCGGAGGCGGCGAAGCTGAGGGTCGCGACGTTGAGGGCGACGATCCCAACCAGGAGCACGCCAAGGACGGCGATCCAGGCGCGGCCGCGGGTCATCCGCACCACCAGGCTCGAGTCGGGCAGCTGGCGGACGCCAACGGCGGCGCGACCGGCGACGACTACGAGTTTGGGACGACTAGGAGCGGGCGCGCGTTTTGGAGCTGGCCTCCGTCGCGGTGGCGTCGTCCGCGAGGGTGCAGGCGCCGGGGCGGTGCGGCGAGCGGGAGCGGCGACGGCCATCAGCCCGTCTCCTCCGGCGGCTGCTCCTCGGCGATCTTCAGCGCCACCCGCAGGTGGGCCGAGCGCGAGCGCGGGTTGCTTTCCGCCTCCTCGGCGCCGGGGGCGATCGCGCGCCGGCTCAAGAGTTCGGCCTCGGGCTCGTGACCGCAGACGCAGACGGGAAGCTCGGGCGGGCAGATGCAGCCGCGGGCTTTGGCGGCGAGGAACTGCTTCACCGGCCGGTCCTCGAGGGAGTGGAAGGCGATCGCGGCGAAGCGGCCGCCGACCTTCAGCTGCGACCAGGCCAGCGGCAGCGCCTCCTCCAGTGCCTCGAGCTCGCCGTTGACGGCGATCCGGATCGCCTGGAAGCTGCGCTTGGCCGGGTGGCCGCTGCCGAAGCGGGCCGAGGCGGGCATCCCCGCCTTAATCGCGTCGACCAACTCGGCCGTCGTCGCTAGCGGGCGGCGGCGGACGATCTCGCGGGCGATGCCGCCGGCGTAGCGCTCCTCGCCGAAGCGGCGCAGGACCTGGGCGATCCGCGACTCGGGCCACTCGTTGACGAGGTCGGCGGCGGTGAACTTCTGCCGCGTGTCCATCCGCATGTCAAGCGGCGCGTCATAGGAATAGGAGAAGCCCCGCTCACGCGCATCAACCTGCATCGAGGACATCCCCAGATCCATGTAGACCATGTCTGGGCGTATCCCTTCGCCCTGCAGCGCACGAAGTCCTGCCGCGAAGTCGGCGCCGACGAAGAGGGTCCGGCAGGGAGCCTCGGCGGCGAAGCGGTTGAAGCGAGCCTCGGCGGCGGGGTCGCGGTCGATCCCGATCAGCGTCCCCTCCGGCCCGATCAGCTCGGCGACACGGCGGGCGTGGCCACCGGCGCCAAAGGTGCAGTCGACCGCCGTCTGCCCCGGCTCCGGCGCCAGCAGCGAAACCAGCTCCGGCGCAAGAACAGGCTCGTGCTCGCTCACCGGAACCCCCAGCGGCCGCTGCGTCGGCCGCGGCGCGATATAGCCGCCGACGGGACGAATTCCGGATACATAGTCCGGTTTTCGTCCCGTCGCCGGGTAGGAGAGCGACGGATGGTGGGCGGCGTGGGCATTCAGTCTCATGATTGCTGGGTCCCGGCGGCGGCAAGGCCCTCGGCGATCTCGGGGGCGGCGGCGTCGAGCTCTTCCTCCTGCTTGGCCCAAGCCTCGGCGTTCCAGATCTCCAGGTACTCGCCGGCGCCGATCACGACGCAGTTGCCGTCGAGGCCGGCGTGCTCGATCAGCGGCTTGGGGACGCGGATGCGCCCGGCGGAGTCGAGCTTCTCGTCGAAGGAGCCACCGTGGAAGCGGCGGCGCAGGGCGCGGGCGTCGCGCCCGAAGGGGCTGTGGGGCGAGAGGAAGCGGTCGGAGAGCTGCTCGAACTCGCTGGTCGTGTGCACCCAGACGCAGGGGTCGAAGCCCTTGGAGAGAACGATTCCGTCAGCCAGCGCGGCGCGAAAGCGCGAGGGAACCGTGAGGCGGTCCTTGGCATCGAGGCTGTGCTCGTAAAGACCCCTGAACGCCACGCGGCGAAGTCCTTTCTGGGGGAGGCCGGAAACGAAATGGACCGGAGTGATGAGGTGGGAGGAGCCTCACCACCCCGGTCCTGGGCTTCAACTCGAGCGCCACAATACCCCACTCTCCCCCACTTTGCAACACGACCTCCCTCTGCAACCCGATTTGCATCCGCGGGAGCGCGATAGGTTGCGATCCGTGGCTGCGACCGAAGAGGCACAAGCGGCGGCGGCAAACGCGCCCGCCGACGCCAACGACCTGCGCGGCTTCCACTTCAAGCGGCTGATGCGCAAGCCGCTGACCTGGATCCTGATCGCGGTCTTCGTGATCGCCGCCGGAGTCGCCGGGGCAGCGCTGGTCGGGCCGGCGATCGGCGGCGCTGCCGCGGTCGGCGTCTTCTTCATCGCCCTGCTGATCGTCTTCGTGATCGCCGACAGCGCCGCCGCTGACGCCTTCTTCGCCGCCTACGCGCAGGAGCGCGGGCTAACGCTCGGTGGCAAGGGACCACTGCCGCCGGCGACGCCGCTGCTGCAAAAAGGCGACGACCGCTACGCCGACCGGACTCTTACCGGGCAGATCGCCACCGACTGCGAAGGCACCCTCGCTCTCTATACCTATGAGGAGGAGACGACCGACAGCGAGGGCAACCGGCAGACCAACTACTACCACTACACCCTCGGCCTGGTCGAAGTTCCCGAGTGCGTCGCTCACCTGCCGGAGCTCTACTGCCAGCGCAAGTTCGGTTTGCGCTCGCTAGAGAAGTTCGAGGACGTCTTCCGCGGCAACAAAGAGCGGGTGAAGTTGGAGAGCGAGGTGCTGGACAAGAAGTACGAGATCTTCTCCGGCAAGGAACAGGACGCGATCTGGCTGCGCCGTCTCTTCGCCCCCACCTTCATCGTCTGGCTGACCGAAAGCGCGCCGAAGAAGTTCGCCTTCGAGCTGGTCAACGGTGCCCTCTGCTGTTACGTCAACGGCCACAAGGAAGACACCGAGGACCTCGACGAGATCGCCGCCGCCACCGCTGCGGTGGCAAAACGCCTCCGCGACGAGGCGAACGAAACCAGCCCCGCCTAAAAGCCAGCCAGCAGGGTGCCGGCGTTGGCAATCAGGCCCGCGGCGATCATCAGCAGGACCGAGGGGACGAGCACGAGGGCGACGACGAGCTGGATCTTCGGCGCGGCGCGGGCGGCGTGCTCCTCAGTTGCGCGGCGGCTGGCGGCGCGCAGCGAAGCGGACTGACGGCGCAGCTGCTCAGCTAGCGGCGAACCGAACTTGCGCGAACGCTCGATCGCCGCGACCAGCGTCGCCAACTCGCTACCGGGGACGCGCCGCCGCAGCGATTCGAGCGCGGCGCTGAGCGGCACCCCGCAGGAGAGCTCGGCGAGCACCAGTCGCATCTCCTCCGCCAGCGGCCCCTCCCCCGCCTTGGCGATCTGCTCGATCCCGGCAGCGGGACCACGGCCGGAGCCGGCGCTAACCGCGAGTAGGTCGAGAGCGTCGGGCAGCGCTGCGACCAGTCGGCGCCGGCGCTGCCGCGCTCGGCGAGCCCGCAGCGCATCGGGAGCGAGGAAGCCAGCGACGGGGAAGCCGGCGAGGACAAGGATCGAGAGACGACCGGGAGCGACGGGCGCGGCGGCGATTCCAACCATCGCACCGACAAGAGTGCTGGCGAGCTTGCCGATCAACAATGCCGGCGAGGAGATCCCGAGCGGCAGCTTCGCGAGCGGGAACCCCGTGAGGTCGGGAAGGCGATCTCGCAGCGCCTCCCTCGCCCCCGCGGCGCCGAGCAGCGCCGCGATCGCGGCCAGCAAGCCGGCACCGCTCACTCGGCCACCTGCGCAAAGCGCCGGATCGCGACGAAGCCGGCGATCTGCAGGGCAACGGCGATGGCGAGGAGCACGGCCGCCGGGGGCGAGGCGATGAGGCCGGCTACGAAGCCTGGCTGCAGCAGCTCGGCAAAAAGGGCGCCGCCGCTCGGCATCGCCACCA
>DASSNA010000015.1:0-7168 GCA_035688445.1 Solirubrobacterales bacterium
GTCAACCCGGTCGCGATGGCTTGGAGGCGGGTGTGCCGGGAATGTCTTCCGGTCCCCCGCAAAGCGGCCCGAACATACCACGGGGTTTGGCGGCTCTCGCAGGCATTTCCCGCCCCGGCAGCGGGTTAGCGCGATCTCAACACGCGGCCAACAGAGGGGGCTGGTTCATCCCCTAGACTCCCGCTCACCGGGAGGGGCGCTGCGCGCGTGCGGCGCCGTCCGGATGGAGGAGCGAATGGTCGGATCCGCGGTCAACAGGGCAGTCCTGCCCGCCAAGTCCCTGTTCGAACAGGTGGGGGAGATGATGATCCTCACCGCGCGCACGATCGTCTCTGCGGTCAAACCGCCGTATCCCTACGGCGAGGAGTTCATCGGCCAGTTCCTGTTCGCCCTCCAGCTCTGCTGGTTCCCGCTGCTGGTCTCGACCGTGGCCTTCGGCTTCGGCGCGCCGGGCCTGCAGGCGGCCAACTTCCTCTCGCTCTTCGGAGCGCTAGACCGCCTTGGCGGCTTCTTCGTCCTCGCCTCGATCCGCGAGTTCGCCCCGTTCGTGACCGCGGTCGTCGTCGCCGGCGTCGCCGGCACCGCGATCACCGCCGATTTGGGAGCTCGGAAGATCCGCGAGGAGCTCGACGCCCTGCAGGTGCTTGGGGTCGACCCGATCAAGAACCTGGTCGTGCCGCGTTTCCTGGCGCTGATGCTGATCACCGGCCTGCTCGACATCTACGCCCTGGTCTTCGGGATCAGCGGCGGCATCCTCACCGAGATGCTCTACCACCAGCCGCTCGGCGGCTTCTTCGCCACCCTCTTCTCCAACGCCTCGATCACCGACCTCTGGGGCTCGGTGATCAAGTGCACGCTGTTCGGCGCGATCATCGCCGTCGTCTGCTCCTACAAGGGGATGACCGCTTCCGGCGGCGCCGCCGGTGTCGGCCGTGCCGTCAACGAGGCGGTGGTGATCGCCTTCATGGGCGTCTTCGCCTTCAACTACGCCTTCACCCAGACCCTGCTCGCGACCAACCCGGAGCTGCAGACGATCCGATGAACGCTTGGCTCGCGATCCCCCGCGGTTGGCTCGACTCCTTCGGCGAGATCGCCCGCTTCAGCTCGCGCATCGCCGGCCTCGTCTACTCGGGCCGGGTCCTGCGCTTCTTCGGCGAGAGCCTGCGCCAGGCCGGGATCCTGATCCTCGGCTCGGCCTTGATCATCTGGGGCCTCGTCTTCATCCTCGGCCTCCAGTGCGGGATCGAGGGCGCCTACCTGCTGCGCGCCCAGGGCGCGCCCGCCTATGCCGGCGTCTTCTCGGCCTGGTGTGACCTGCGCGAGATCATGCCCTACGCCTTCGGCTACATGCTGGCGGCCAAGGTTGGGACCGGGATCGTCGCCGAGCTCGGGGCGATGCGGATCTCCGATGAGATCGACGCGCTCGAGGTGATGGGGGTGCCGCCGGTCACCTTCCTCTGCGCCACCCGCCTGCTCGCCGCCTGGATCGCCTTCCCGTTCATGTACCTGGTCGGGATCGGGATCATGTACTTCGCCAGCTACCTGGCCGTCGTCAAACAGATCGGCGACGTCTCCAAGGGCGGCTACGAACTGATCTTCTGGATGTTCCAGAACCCACCCGACCTGTTCTTCAGCCTCGTCAAGGGAATGTTCATGGCGACGGCGATCGTGATGGTTGGGTGCTACTACGGGTACACCGCGTCAGGTGGACCGGTTGGCGTCGGGACCGCGACTGCGAAGTCGATGGTCTTAAACATCGTCTTAGTTCACATCATCGGGATGCTTGGGACCCTTGTCTTCTGGGGAGCCAACCCCCGTGCGCCAATAGGAGGCTGATTTGCCGAGCGACGAGCAAGAGCGTTTCAACGAGGGCGAGGAGACGCAGTACGAGGAGGAGACCGAGACCAGCGCCGAGATGGCGGAACCGGTCGGAGCCGAGCGCTCGACGCCTGCGCACCCCGAAAGCGCCACCGACGAAGGCCCTTACGTGAGCGAGGACGGGGCGGTGATGGGCCGTGACTTCGTAATCCCGGGCGTCAACCCGCGCGATCACGACCCCTACAAATTCCACACCGGCGTCAAGCGCGACCACGGCGGCGAGGACGCGATCGAGATCATCGACCTGGTCAAGCAGTTCGGCCGTGCCCGCATCCTCAACGGCCTCAACCTGGGTCTGCCCGAGAACCAGGTCTCGATGGTGCTCGGTCCCTCGGGAACCGGCAAGAGCGTGCTGATCAAGCACATCGTCGGCTTGCTTTACCCCGACTCTGGTGACGTCCTCGTGCACGGGGAGTCGATCCCCAACATGACCGACGACGAACTCTTCGAGGTGCGGAAAAAGTTCGGCCTGCTGTTCCAGGACGGCGCCCTCTTCGGCTCGATGAACATCTACGACAACGTCGCTTTCCCGCTGCGGCAGCACACCGATAAAAGCGAGGAGGAGATCGGCGAGATCGTCAACCGCCGCCTGCGCGAGGTCGGCCTCAGCGAGGCGACCTACAAGATGCCGAACGAGCTCTCTGGCGGCATGCGCAAGCGCGCCGGCTTTGCCCGGGCGCTGGTGCTGGAACCGGCGATCGTGATGTTCGACGAGCCCGACTCGGGTCTTGATCCGGTCCGTACCGCGCTCCTCTGCGAGCTGATCCGCGAGGTCCACGCCGAGAACGGCGGCTGCTACCTGGTCATCAGCCACGACCTCGGGACCGCGCGGCGGATCGCCGACTTCATCGCCGTACTGTGGAGCGGCAAGATCGTCGAGTCCGGCCCCAAAGAGGAGCTGTTCGATTCGAGCAACCCGTTCGTCAGCCAGTTCCTCAACGCTGACGTCACCGGGCCGCTCTCGATGGACTGAGGTTGAGCCCCGGTACCTGGTTCGGGCGCGTCGCGGCGTGGGCAGCTAGGCACGCGCGACCGGTTGTCGGTATCGCCCTCGCGGTGGCGATTGTCGCCGCGATAGGGGCCACCCAGATCTCGACCGATGCCGGCGTTGGCACCCTGGTCAACTCCGATTCGGCGACCTACAAGACGACGCAGCAGGTGCGCCAGGACTTCGGCGAAGAACCGGTTGTCGTGCTCGTCAAGGGCGAACTGCCGCAGCTGATCCTTACCCAGAACATCTTCAAGCTGCTGCGGCTGGAGGGATGCCTCTCGGGCAAGGTGCCGAAAGGGGTGAAGCCGATCCCGGGACCGTGCGCGGAATTGGCTCAGCTGCACGCGGTTGAGTTCCTCACCGGGCCGGCGACCTTCCTCAACGAGTCGGTCGTGCAGATCGAAAACCAGCTGCGCCGCCTGGCCGAACACGTGCCCGCGCAGCGCTTTCGGGAATACCTACTCGCGGTCGCGACCAAGTATGGGATCACCAGCGTCCCCAGTATCGACAACGAAGAATTCGTCGCCACCGTCGTCTTCGACCTCGCCCGCCCGCGTGGCACCCCGAAGGCGCGGCTCTCCTACATCTTCCCCAACGCCAAGTCCGCGCAGATCATCATTCGCCTCAAGCCGGACCTGAGCGAAGCGGAACGGCGGCGGGCGATCGGGCTGATCGAAGCCGCGGTCGCAGAAACGACCCCGCGCAAGGCCTGTAAGGAAGGTGGCAAGCCGGCGCCCTGCTTCGAGCTCGAAGGCGGCAGCTACATCGTCTCCGGCGCCCCAGTAGTAATTGACGGGGTCGCCCAGGCGCTGCAGGACGCCCTGCTCGTCCTCTTCGCGGTCGCGATTGGGGTGATGGCCCTCGTCCTCTTCCTCGTCTTCCGCTCCCGCTGGCCGTTGTTGCCGCTGGCCGTCTCTCTCGCCGCGGTCGCGATCACCTTCGGCTTGCTGGCCCTCGTCGGCGGAGCGCTGACGATGGCGTCGATCGCCGCCCTCCCGATCCTGATCGGCCTCGGCGTCGACTACGCGATCCAATTCCAAGCTCGGTTCGATGAGACCGGATCTCCGGAGCGGGCGGCAGCTGCCGGAGGCCCGACCATTGCTGCTGCATGTGCGGCTACCGCCGCCGGTTTTCTTGCCCTCCAACTCTCGCCGATTCCCATGGTTCGCGGCTTCGGCTGGCTCCTGATCGCGGGAATCGCCATTGCCTTCTTCTTCACTTTGACTTTCGGTTTCGGGGCGCTGACTCTTTTCGAGAGAAAACCCCTCTCCGGCGACAGGACCCGCCCGCCGGAGCGCCTCCTGTCCCTCTCCCTCAGGTATCCCGAATGGGTTCTCAGCATCGGCATCGCGCTGGCCATCGTGGGCTGGGTTGCCGGCACGCAGGTGGAAACGGTCTCCGACATCCGCTCGCTGGCGCCGCAGAACATCAAGGCGGTTGAAAACCTCAACGAGCTGCAGGACACGACCGGCGTCTCGGGGGAGCTCGATGTGAGGGTGCAGGCGCCTGATCTGACCGACCCGGCGACGATCGAGTGGATGGCCGCCTTCAAGCAGCGTGTCCTGGAAGAAAACGGCTTCACCGGGGAAGACGCGAGTTGTCTCAGGGCTGAAATCTGCCCCGGTCCCGCGCTCTCGGACTTCTTGGTCCGTGGAGGTGAAAAGCCGACGAAGCAGGGGATCGAAGCGACGCTGGCGGCGTTGTCGCCGTATGCGTTGCGGCAGGTTGCGCCGGTCGATGCCGAAACCGGGAAGGTCGGGCACACGGCGTTGCTCTCGTTCGGGATCAGGGCGCAGTCGCTGGAAGACCAGCAGCAGCTGATCGAACGGGTGCGGGGCGAGATCGGCCAGCCGCCTCCGGGGGTCGAAGTGCAGTTGGCGGGCCTGCCGGTGATTGCGGCCCAGTCGGCATCGGACCTGTCCAGCAGCCGCTACTGGCTGGCGCTGGCTGGCCTGGCTCTGGTTGCCGCGGCGCTCCTCCTTATCTACCGCTCCTGGCGTCGCGCCCTGGTGCCGCTGGTGCCGACGCTGCTGGCGACGGGCTGGGCTTCGCTGCTGCTCTGGATTACCGGCATCCCACTCAACCCGATGTCAGCGGCGCTGGGGGCGCTGACGATTGCGGTCGCGACCGAGTTCGGCGTGCTCCTCGTCGGCCGCTTCCACGAGGAGCGCGGTGCGGGGGTCGGCGTCGAGGAGGCGCTGCGGCGCGCTTACGCTAGGACCGGCGCTGCGGTGTTGGCCTCGGGAGCGACGGCGGTTGCCGGCTTCGCGGTGCTGATCGCCAGCGATGTGCAGATGCTGCGCGACTTCGGGCTCGTCACCGTGATCGACCTCGCTGCTGCATTGGTCGGGGTGCTCCTCGTCCTGCCGGCGACGTTGCTGCGCCTGGAGCGGGAATGAGGGACCGCTACTCGATCGTCGTCGGGCTCATCTTCCTCGCGGTGATCGTGGTCGCCACGATCAACACGATCGAGGGCGGCGGACCGGGGAAGACGCTGGGGCTCGACAAGCTGCCGGCGCGCTGGCCGCTACCTGAGTTCGCTGTCCCCGCCGGTGCCAGCCAGCTCGAAGGCGACGCCAACGTCGCCCAGGACGACTGCGAAACCGGCGAAGTCCCCTGTCCTGAAAGCGCCCAGCGCACCCCCGCCTGCCGCATCGACACCGCCGGCGCGCTTCGCGTCTGCGACCTCTTCGGCAAGCCGCTGGTGATCTCGTTCTGGTTCAGCGAGGGCGATGGCTGCGTTAATCAACAAGACGTGGTCGAGCAGGTGTTTCGGCGCTACCGTGGGCGGGTGGGGTTCCTCTCTCTGGACATCCACGACGATCGCAACACGCTGCGCGATCTGATCCGCCAGCACGGATGGAAGATGCCGGTTGGCTATGACCGCGACGGCGCCGTCGGCAGCCTCTATGGGATTGGCGGCTGCCCGACCTTCGCCTATGTCTATCCAGGGGGGACGTTGCAGGACGCGACGATCGGAGATCTCACCGCCGGCCAGCTGAGCTTCCACGTCAAACGGCTGCTGGACGCCACCGCCGCCAAGGAGGCGAGCTGAGATGTCGGCCGGGGCCGCCAGTCAGAGGATGGGTTGGGACCCTGCTCCGCGGCAAGGCTGGGTCGCCCCCCACATCGCCTCCGAGTTTCCGGGGCTGGGAATCGCCTGGATCGAAGTGGACGCGCGGTTGGGCAAGAGCCCGGAGCCGGTCCGCCGCCGCCTGCGCGACCTCTCCGACCGCACCTACGGCTCGCAGGCAATCCGGCTGCGCGAACGGCCGATCCCCTGGGCCTACCGCGTCTTCTTTCGTCAGATCGGCCTCGACCCGGATCGCACCCGCACCCCGATCGAGCAGCTGACCCTGGACCGCCTCCACGATGGGGGTTTCCTAAGCAAAGGACTGCCTGCCGACGCGCTCAACATCGCGATCGTCGAGACCGGGGTGGCACTGCGGGCCTTCGACGCCGATAGCGTCGTCGGCAGCATCTGTATCCGCGATTCGGCGCCGGGAGAGGGGCTCGAGGGTCAAGCGGCCGAGATGGTGCAGGGGACGCTGACGATTGCCGACGAGATCAAGCCGATCGGCCTCCTCTTCGGCCCCACCGCGGAGGGCTACGGCGTCACCCCTACCAGCCGGCGCATCGCTGTCGCCGCGGTCCAGGTCAAGGGCGTCCCTCAGATCGCCGTCGAGGAGGCTTTGTGGATGGCCGGGGCAACTCTGGAGGCGGCATGACTACACTTTCTGAGATGCCCGCTTTGCTGAGAGGAGAGGAGTTCGCCGGGCTCGACCGCGCAGTCGACGAGCGCGACGCGCGGCTGCAGCTGCGCCAGCAGATTGCCCGCCTCGAGGCGGAGCTGGCTGGTCTCTTCGGCGATGCCTTCGGCCACACCGAGGTGCCCCACCAGGTCGCGCCGGCGGCCGCCGCGCCGAGGGTGCTCGACCTCGGTCAGCTGGAGGCGATCCGCGACACCCTCGCCGACCGGATCGCCGAGGCGCGCCAGGCGCTGATCGAGCGCGAGCAGGTCGAGGCCGACAACCGTGAGCTGCTGCGCCAGATGCTCATCGCCCCGCAGAACTTCAAGTGGGTTCGGATCTCCCGCACCGACGTCGGCGAGCCCGGCTGTGGCACCTGGCATTCGCGCCCTCGCCTGGGACCGGTCGGGATGCTGATGGGTTGGTGGCGGGTCAAGGTCTCTTCTGGATGCCCCTTAGCCGGGCGGCTTGCGGCCGTTGAGCGAGCGGAAGCCCGCCAAGCGAGAAACGCGGAAACCCGCCAAGCGGGTTTCCGCCCCTGACGAGCGCC
>DASSNA010000019.1:0-6092 GCA_035688445.1 Solirubrobacterales bacterium
CAGCCGCTGCCTCTTCGGCGAGCGCCTGCACCTCGTCGGAGACGCCGCCGAGAACCAGCGTCGTCTGATCCCGCAGGACCGCGAGCTTCTCGGCCGCGATCTCGACCTCGGTCTCCCCCAGCCACTCGGTGTGGTCGAGCCCGATCGAGGTAAGGACGGTGACCTTGGAGGGGATCGTGTTAGTCGCGTCGAGGCGGCCGCCGAGCCCCGCCTCGACCACGGCGACCTCGACCCGGGCGGCGGCGAGGGCGAGGAAGCTGGCCGCGGTCGCGGCCTCGAACTGGGTGACCGCGTCCCCCTCCTCGAGGGTGCGATCGACCCCCTCGGCAGCGCGGGCGACCTGCTCGACGGCCCTCGCCCAGGCCTCCTCTCCCACCTCCTTGCCGCCGATCAGCGTGCGCTCGGACCAGCGCTCGCTGTGGGGCGAGACGCAGGCGCCCGCCTTCAGGCCGTGCGCTTCCAGCAGCGCCGCCGTCATCCGCGTCACCGAGGACTTGCCGTTGGTGCCGACGACGTGGATCGAAGCGAAGCGGTGCTGCGGCAGCCCCAGCGCCGTCGTCAGCGTGCGCATGCGGTCGAGGCCGAGCTTCCAGCCGACCGGTTCCAGCGAGTCGAGATAGGTGTCCGGGTCGATCAGCTCAGCTCTGCGAGTTCGGCGCGGTAGCGCTCCAACTTCCCCCGCTCCTCCTCCACCACCTCGGCGGGAGCCTTGGCGACGAAGCCCTCGTTGCCGAGTTTGCGCTCGCCTCGCTCGACCTCGGCCCGGAGCTCTTCGCGCCGCTTGTCCAGCCGCTCGGCGACGGCGCCGGCGTCGAGCGCCTCGGAGTCGAGCACCCGCACCGGGCCGATCGAGGCGACCGGCTCGGCGCCGACCCCGTCGAACTCGAAGCGGGAGAGGCGGGAGACGAAGGCGGGTGGTTCGACCCCGTCGATCACCGCCGGCAGCGTCGCCCCCACCGGCACCCCGGCGAGGTCGCGCCAGGCGCGCAGGCGCTGGGTCAGCGCGATCCCGCCCTCGACGTCCTCTTCGGCGGCGGTGTCGAGTAGCGACTCGTCGGCCTCGGGGAAGGAGTGGACGGCGAGATGGCCGCGCTGCGCCGGGTGGAAGCTCCAGATCTCCTCGGTGACGAAGGGCATCGTCGGGTGCAGTAGCCCCAGCACCCGCTCCAGCGCGTAGAGCAGCGTCGCCGAGACCTCTTCCTCGCCGTCATACAGGCGCGGCTTGACGATCTCCAGGTACCAGTCACAGAGGTCGCGCCAGAAGAACGAGTAGGCCTCCTGGACGGCGTGGGCGAAGTCGTAGGTCTCGAGCTTCTCGGTCACCGAGGCGATCGTTCGCTCTAGCCGCGAGAGCAGCCAGCGGTCCTCGACGCAGGTCGGCCGCGGCGCCGGCTCCACCTCGGCCGTGTTGAGGAGGATCAGCCGGCTCGCGTTCCAGAGCTTGTTGGCGAGGTCGCGGCCCTGCTGCACCTTGGCGTCGGAGAAGCGCACGTCCTGGGTCGAGGACATCGCCAGCAGGCCGAAGCGCAGCGCGTCGGCGCCGTGCACGTCGATCTCCTCCAGCGGGTCGATCCCGGTCCCAAGGCTCTTCGACATCCGCCGCCCGTCGCGGGCCTGGATCACCGAGTGGACGTAGACGTCGCGGAAGGGGATGGCGCCGGGGAACTCGATCCCCATCATGATCATCCGCGCCACCCAGAGGAAGAGGATCTCCCGCGCCGTGGTCAGGAAGCTGGTCGGGTAGAAGGCGCGAAGCTCCGGGGTCTCCTCCGGCCAGCCGAGGGTGGCGAAGGGCCAGAGCGCCGAGCTGAACCAGGTGTCGAGCACGTCCTCCTCCTGGCGCAGCTCGCCGCCGCAGGCGCCGCAGCGCTCGGGCGCGTGCTCGGCGACGATCGTTTCCTCGCAGGGGTCGCAGTACCAGACGGGGAGCCGGTGCCCCCACCAGAGCTGGCGCGAGACGCACCAGGGACGGATTTCGCCCATCCAGTCGAGGTAGACCCGCTTCCACTGCGACGGCGCGATCCGCACCTCGTCGCGCTGCACCACCTCGATCGCCGGCCGCGCCAGCTCGTCCATGCGGCAGAACCACTGCAGCGAGATCAGCGGCTCGATCCGCTCGCCGGAGCGGTGCGAGAAGGGGACCGAGTGGGTGTAGGGCTCTTCGGCGCGCAGGCGGCCCTCCTCCCGCAGCGCCTCGACCACCGCCTGCTGCGCCTCGGCGGCGCTGAGGCCGGCGAACTTGCCCGCCTCCTCGTTCATGCGGCCGTCGGGGCCGATCACGCCGATCTCGGTGAGGCCGTGCCTGCGGCCGATCTCGAAGTCGTTGGGGTCGTGGCCGGGGGTGATCTTCAGCGCCCCGGTGCCGAACTCGATGTCAACGTGCTCGTCGGCGATGATCGGCAGCCGCCGCCCGACCAGCGGCAGCACACAGTGCTTGCCGACCAGGTCGCGGTAGCGCTCGTCGCCTGGGTTCACGGCGACGCCGGTGTCGGCGAGCATCGTCTCCGGGCGCACGGTGGCGACCGTCAGCACCTGGTCGGAGTCCTCGACCGGGTAGTCGATCGAGTAGAGGACGTCCTCGACCTCGCGGTTCTCGACCTCGAGGTCGGAGATCGCCGAGTGCGAGCCCGGGTCCCAGTTGACCATGTAGTTGTCGCGGTAGATGTAGCCCTTGTCGAAGAGCTGCTTGAAGACGCGGTAGACGGCGCGCACATAGCCCTCGTCGAGGGTGAAGCGCTCGCGCTCGTAGTCGCAGGAGGCGCCGAGGCGTTTGTACTGCTCGACGATCCGCGAGCCATACTCGGCTTTCCACTCCCAGACCCGTTCGACGAAGGCCTCGCGCCCGAGCTCGTGGCGATCCTTGCCTTCTTTGCGCAGCTCTTTCTCGACCACCGCCTGGGTGGCGATGCCGGCGTGGTCGGTGCCGAGGATCCACAGCGTGTTGCGGCCGCGCATTCGATTCAGCCGCACCAGCGCGTCCTGCATCGAGCCGTTCAGCGCGTGGCCCATGTGCAGGGCCCCGGTCACGTTCGGCGGCGGAATCGCCACCGAATAGTTCTCCTCCGGCGCGCCCTCCGCAGCCAGGTGGAAGTAGCCACCCGCGATCCACTCGGCGAAGATCCGCCCCTCCACCTCGGAGGGGTCGTAGCGAGTAGTGCCCTCCAGCTTCTGCCGCTGCGCCGCGTCCACGCCGCGAGTCTAGATATTGAAACCGTGCGAGGGAGCACGACCGCGAAACCGTGATAACCCGCGATATAGGCGGTCTGTCACGGTCTCGCGAAGGCGGGTAGGGGAAGGACATGGGACGTAACCGTTCCCGCGCGCTTTGGGTGGCCAGCGCCGGCTACTTCTTCGTCCTCCTCGATGTGACGATCGTCAACGTCGCGCTGGCGCGGATCGGCAGCAGCCTTGGCGCCTCGCGGGCCGAGCTGCAGTGGGTGGTCGATGCCTATGCGCTGGTCCTCGCGACTTTCATGCTCGGCGCCGGTGACCTCGCCGACCGGCTCGGCGCGCGGCGGCTGTTCCTCGCCGGGCTTGGCCTTTTCGGCCTCGGCTCGGTTGCCTGCGCGACTGCGCCCAGCGCCAGCTTCCTGGTTGCCGCTCGGGTGGCGCAGGGGCTCGGTGCGGCGGCGATCCTCCCCACGTCGCTCGCCCTGGTCAATCAGCTCCACCCCGACCCAGCCGAGCGACCGCGGGCGATCGGAGTCTGGGCGGGAATCGGTGGCTCTGCCCTGGTCGCCGGACCGGTCTTCGGCGGCCTCCTGGTCGAACCGCTGGGCTGGCGGGCGATCTTCTGGCTCAACCTCCCGCTCACCGCCGCAGCGCTGGCTTTGGCGGTCGCTTATCTGCCGCCCAGCCCGACCGCGCGAGGGCATCGGCTGGACCTGGCGGGGCAAGCACTCGGCACGCTGGCGGTGGCGGCGGTGGTCTTCGCTCTGATCGAGGGAGGGAAAGCCGGCTTCGGCTCGATCCAAACGCTGTTCGGCGGCGCGGTGGGAGCGGTCACCCTGATCCTCTTCGTCTCGGTCGAGAACCGGCGCCGGCGGCCGATGCTCGAGCCCCGCTGGTTCTCGCGTCCCGAATTCGCCGGAGCCAACGTCGGCTCGGGGCTGATGAACCTCGGCACCCTCGGCGGCCTCTTCGCGATCAGCCTCTTCCTCCAGCAGGACCAGGGCCTCTCGCCGCTGCGCACCGGGCTCAACCTGCTCCCCCTGGCCGCGCCGCTGGCCCTGCTCACCCCCTTCACCGGCCGCCTCGTCGTCGCGGCTGGTGCCCGCCGCCCGGCGGGCTGGGGCCTGCTCGCCACCGGCTGCGGCTACCTCGGCGCGGCGGCGCTCGGCCCCAACATCGACGGGCCGGCTGGCTGGCTTTGCCTCGCCGTGGCGGGAGCCGGCATGGCCGTAGCCGTCCCCGGCCTCGTCGCCGGAGCCACCGAAGCGCTCGGCGCGGACCGCGCCGGCATCGCCTCAGCTATCAACAACACCTGCCGCCAAGTAGGCGGCGCGATCGGCGTAGCCCTAATCGGCGGCTTCGCCTCTCTCTCCACCTCTCTAGCCGCCAGCGCAGGAGCTCTCCTCCTCGGAGGCACCGCCGCCCTGCTCCTGATGACCCAAGCGCGCGAGCAGGAGGGACGAGTGGCCCTCTCAAAACACTCAAAAGCGAGCGCAGCGAGCGAGTTTTGAGAGGGCCACTCGACCCTCCCTCCACTACGCGGATTCTTCGCTGAGCCCCTCGTCGGCCGGGCCGATGTCCTGCTGGACCGCCTCAGTCACCAGGGTCGGCCGGCGGCCCTCGCTGATCGTCTCCTTGGTGACGACGCACTTGGTCACGTCGCGGCGCGAGGGCAGCTCGAACTGGACGTCGAGCAGCGTCTCCTCGAGGATCGAGCGCAGGCCGCGGGCGCCGGTCTCGCGCTCGAGCGCCTTGTCGGCGATCGCCTCGAGGCTGTCCTCGGCAAAGACCAGCTCGATGTCATCGAACTCAAAGAAGCGTTGGAACTGGCGGGTGAGCGCATGGCGTGGCTCGGTCAGGATCGTGCAGAGGTCGTCGCGGCTGAGCTGGTGGATCGCGGTAATCACCGGCAGGCGGCCGATGAACTCCGGAATCAAGCCGTACTCGATCAGGTCCTCCGGCAGCACGTGCTCGAACCATTCGCCGGCGTCCTTTTTCTGGCGGGGGGAGATCGCCGCGCCGAAGCCGATGCCGCGGTCGCCCAGGCGCCGCTCGATCACCTTGTCGAGCTCGGCGAAGGAGCCGCCGCAGACGAAGAGGATGTTGGTGGTGTCGATCGTGAGGAACTCTTGGTGGGGGTGCTTGCGGCCACCCTGCGGCGGCACCGAGGCGGTGGTCCCCTCGAGGATCTTCAGCAGCGCCTGCTGGACGCCTTCGCCGGAGACGTCACGGGTGATCGACGGGTTGTCGGCTTTGCGCGCGATCTTGTCGATCTCGTCGATGTAGATGATCCCCGTTTCCGCCTTTTTGACGTCGAAGTCGGCGGCCTGGATCAGCTTCAGAAGGATGTTCTCGACGTCCTCGCCGACGTAGCCGGCCTCGGTCAGCGCGGTCGCATCGGCGATCGCGAAGGGGACGTTGAGGATCCGCGCCAGGGTCTGCGCCAGCAGCGTCTTGCCGCAGCCGGTCGGGCCCAGCATCATGATGTTCGACTTCTGCAACTCGACGTCGGTCTCGTCGGACTGGGCGATCTGGACCCGCTTGTAGTGGTTGTAGACGGCGACCGAGAGGGCGCGCTTGGCAGCCTCCTGACCGACCACGTACTCCTGCAGGACGTCGTGAATTTCCTGCGGTTTCGGCAGGTTCTCCAGCTCGAAGGCAGGCGGCGCCGTCAGCTCCTCGTCGATGATCTCGTTGCAGAGGTCGATGCACTCGTCGCAGATGTAGACGCCGGGGCCGGCGATCAGCTTTTTCACCTGGCGTTGCGACTTGCCGCAGAAGCTGCAGAGAAGCTGCTCGTTCGAATCTGAAGGACGTGCCAGCGGAATCCCCTCCTAATGGGACGGTCAGTTGCTCTCCGGCAGCCGCCCCAAAGCTTAGACAGGGACCTGCACCGGTTGGTGGGTCCGTTTACGGCATCG
>DASSNA010000031.1:0-2356 GCA_035688445.1 Solirubrobacterales bacterium
CTCCTCGAGGACGAGCCGGAGCTGACGGAGAAGCTGGGTGAAGTGCCGGTCGCGGTGATCGAGAAGGGCAAAGTCGCCGGCGCCCATCTGCTGTCGGGCGCGAACGTCGACCCCTCGGCGCTGGAACGGCTGTTCCCCGACCTGCCGCCGGCCGAGTGGCCGCCGGTCTATCAGGAGGTGACGAAGGACGCGACGTACTTCCTCACCAAGGGCAAAGCCTTCCCGCTGAAGCCGCCGCCGCCCAACTTCCGCAAAGAGGGGACCTACACGATGTCGGTCTCCAAACTCGGCCGCTTCCTCTCCGAAAAAGCGGAAGAGGCCGGCGTCTACATCCTCACCGAGACCGCCGCGACCCAACTGCTGGTCGAGGACCGGATCGTCCGCGGCGTCCGCTCGGGCGACCGTGGACGCGGCAAGGAGGGCGAAGAGCTCGGCAACTTCGAGCCCGGCTCCGACGTCGTCGCCAAGGCGACGGTCCTCGCCGAGGGCACGATCGGACACCTCACCTACGCCGCGATGGACTACTTCGACATGCGCGATGGCTCCGACCCGCAGGTCTGGGAGCTCGGGGTGAAGGAGGTCTGGGAGGTGCCGAAGCCGCTCGACCGGGTAATCCACACGCTCGGCTGGCCGCTGCGCTGGGGCCCCCGCTACAAGGAGGCGGGCGGTAGCTTCATCTACCCGATGGGGGAGGACAAAGTCTGCTTCGGCCTCGTCGTCGGCCTTGACACCACCGACGCCACCTTCTCTGTCCACGACGCCCTGCAGCTGTTCAAGACCCACCCCTTCATCGCCAAGATCATCGAGGGCGGCAAGCGGGTCGGTTGGGGGGCGAAGACGATCCCCTCGGGCGGCTACTGGGCGCTGCCGAAGCGCTTCTCGGTGCCGGGCATGCTGATCGCCGGCGACGCCGCCGGGATGGTCAACATCGCCGAACTTGCCGGCGTCCACTACGCGATGCACGCCGGGATGTACGCGGCGGAAGCGATCGTCGAGTCCCTGAAGAAGGACATCGACTCGGTCAACTTCGAAAGTTACGACGGGATGATCCGCAACTCGGTCATCGAGAAGGACCTGTACCGCTCGCGCAACATGAAGCAGCCGCTGACTAAAGGGCTGATCTTCGGCGGCGCAATGGGCAGCGCCATGGTCGCGACCAAAGGCGTCTTCCCCGGCGGCCACTGGAAGATCGAGGACAACGCCGAGATCCCGGTCTTCGAGGGCAAGGCGGGGGACACCTACCCCAAGCCCGACAACGAGGTGACCTTCAACAAGCTCGACTCGGTCTTCCTCTCCGGCAACGCCACCCGCGATGACGCTCCCAACCACGTCCGCATCCAGACCCACGTCCCGCGTGAGGTCGCCCAGACCTGGGTCTCGATGTGCCCGGCCCAGGTCTACGAGATCCCCGAGGACCAGCTGGAAAGCGGTGCCGCCGAAGTCGACGTTCACGTCACCGCCTCCAACTGCGTCCAGTGCGGAGCGATCACCGCCAAGGGCGGCCGCCTTACCCTCCCCGAGGGCGGCGACGGCCCGCTGTACCAAGAGACCTGATCTCGTAGCAAAGCTGTCGCCCTAACGGCACAATCCGCGCACCACACGCGCGGATTTGCCGCCTAGGGTCCTGCGGGTGCTCCCCGTCGGGTCTTTCGTGAGCGATGCAGCAAGCGCCGCCGGATTTCTGGCGGCGACCATCGCTGTCTGCGGGTTTCTGCTTCAGGCGCCGTCCGCGCTGGCCCGGAAGGAGGAGCACGAGGTTAGGACGGCCACGGTTATAGGCGGCCTCTTCGGCTTCTTCGTCTCCTTGGCAATTCTCGTCCTTGGGACCTGATAATGTTTTGTCTGCGAGGAGGTTGGTATGACGCAACGACAGGCTCTGATTGCATTCATCACGGGCGTTCTTCTGGTTGAGCTCATCGGCATGGCGCTGTTGGGGGCCGCAGGTGCGGATTCTGAAACCAAAGTCACTGCTTATGCCCTGTTGGTATCCGTAACTGGTCTCGGCGGTGGGTTCGTTTTCTTGCATTACCACTGAGCGAAACGTCCTTGGCCTCCCCTATAGGTTCCCGGGGTGCTGGCGCTGGGAATAGCTTCGGCGGTTGTAGCGTCGCTGCTCTACAACGCCTCGATCGCGTTGCAGGCATTGGAGGCGCGGGGGGTGCCGCAGGAGCATGGGCTGCGACCGTCCCTGCTGGGGCGGCTGCTGCGGAATCGGCGCTGGCTGGGAGCGACGGGGCTGGGGCTCCTCGGCTGGCCATTCGAGATCGCGGCGCTGCTGCTGGCGCCGCTGACCCTGGTGCAGCCCTGCCTCGCCAGCGGGCTGGTGCTGCTGCTTTGGCTGGGGGCGACGCGGCTG